>NZ_JADQAL010000015.1:0-66582 GCF_022129275.1 Psychrobacter sp. Ps3 | reverse complement strand
AACGGTCCTAAGGTAGCGAAATTCCTTGTCGGGTAAGTTCCGACCTGCACGAATGACATAATGATGGCAGCGCTGTCTCCAGCAGAGACTCAGTGAAATCGAAATCGCAGTGAAGATGCTGTGTACCCGCGGCTAGACGGAAAGACCCCGTGAACCTTTACTACAGCTTTACATTGAACTTTGACCTGACTTGTGCAGGATAGGTGGGAGGCTTTGAAGCAGACACGCCAGTGTTTGTGGAGCCATCCTTGAAATACCACCCTGGTCATGTTGGGGTTCTAACTCAGGCATCACAATGCCGAGGACAATGTATGGTGGGTAGTTTGACTGGGGCGGTCTCCTCCTAAAGAGTAACGGAGGAGTACGAAGGTGCGCTCAGACCGGTCGGAAATCGGTCGAAGAGTATAAAGGCAAAAGCGCGCTTAACTGCGAGACCCACAAGTCGAGCAGGTACGAAAGTAGGTCTTAGTGATCCGGTGGTTCTGTATGGAAGGGCCATCGCTCAACGGATAAAAGGTACTCCGGGGATAACAGGCTGATACCGCCCAAGAGTTCATATCGACGGCGGTGTTTGGCACCTCGATGTCGGCTCATCTCATCCTAGGGCTGAAGCAGGTCCTAAGGGTATGGCTGTTCGCCATTTAAAGAGGTACGCGAGCTGGGTTTAGAACGTCGTGAGACAGTTCGGTCCCTATCTACCGTGGGCGTTGGAAATTTGAGAGGATCTGCTCCTAGTACGAGAGGACCAGAGTGGACGAACCACTGGTGTTCGGGTTGTCATGCCAATGGCATTGCCCGGTAGCTACGTTCGGATGGGATAACCGCTGAAAGCATCTAAGCGGGAAGCCCACCTCAAGATTAGATTTCCCTAAAGAGCCGTTCAAGACTAGGACGTTGATAGGCAGGGTGTGGAAGCGCAGCGATGCGTGTAGCTAACCTGTACTAATTGCTCGTTTGGCTTGACCATACAACACCCAAGTGGTTTGTAGCTATCTATCAGAACTTGGTTCTATAGTTAGACAAGCATTATATCGATATCACCTTTATCCTTGATTCAGTTAGGATAAGTGATACTTAGTCAAATAAGTAAAACAAACACAGACTCATATCTAACCCCCTTTGCTGACGACAATAGCACGATGGCACCACCTGATCCCTTCCCGAACTCAGAAGTGAAACATCGTTGCGCCAATGGTAGTGTGGCTCCGGCCATGTGAGAGTAGGTCATCGTCAGCTCTCTATTCTAAGAAGAGTCATCCTTAACCGGGTGGCTCTTTTTTTTACCTTTAATTTAGTCATTACCATGTGACCTACACAGCTATTCCTATTTAAAGGAATAGCTCTTGCGAACCTGAGGAGGGATAAGCGAAACACGGTTTCGTCCGACGCAAGACAAGAGCTGTGCTCGCAGTTTGGCATGCAATTTTTTAACGGCTCTCAGGTCATCGTCCGCTCTCTATTCCTAAAAACCCCCTTAACTTAATTGTTAAGGGGGCTTTTCTTTGTCTGCTATTCTTTTATTGGTTTTGCCTTACCTGTAAGAATTATCTCTAACCCTTACAGTTTTTATCAAGAGCTATAGAACAGATGACTTACGAAAAATAAAAACATTATGATGAATAGCTTCATTAATTTTCTGCACATCGAACGTTTCTTTATCTTCAGGAAGTCTTAATACTTTAGGCAAACGTGTGATAACCATTTTGTCATTGGCGATAGCATAGTGTCTATAATATTCATTAACGGTCTCATCACAGTCAAACTCTAAATAAATAATATTATCAGTATGACTTTTTGCCAATCTAACGATCGATAAGAAAAACTCATTCTTTAATTGATTCTTTGAGTGTTCAATATCTTCGAAATCATATCTTGGTTGCCATCCTACTATTAGTCTTTGCCAAAGATTTCCTTTTTCCTTGGTGTCATGATAAAGCTTTAGCTTTTGTTCTAAACGCGATATCTGTTTGAGATTGCTTTCCACATCATCGAACTCTTCTTTGATTATATCTATGATCTCTTTGGAGGCTTCAGTAAGTCCTTTTGCATTATAGTTTTTATTCTCTAACGAAACGTAGATCATATCTAATAAGTGCCTAAAGCTAATTAGTCTGGCAACCATAATCTCTACGTTATAAGAGTAAGTTGCAATAGGTAGTAATTGAAAGTTCTGAATACTATCAATCATTCTATTAAAAATTTTACTTAAGTAATAAAATAGATAGTCTCGATCGTCCTTGTCGCTGATAGCGTTTTCGATGAGGTTGTTTAGCTTATTGAGTATCAATACAGTGATTTGTTGTTCATACTCATTCATACGCTTGTGAATATGAAATTCTGTTTCTTCACCGTCTTTTTCAAGGGGTTTTTTAAGTAACGGTTCAATTTGCGTCTTACATTTATATCGTGCATCTTCAATAAACTTGATAATCGTATCTGATACGCCAGCATCCAAAGTATAGAGCCGACTCATGCAATAAGTAACGTGCTCAAGGTAGCGCTCATTATCTAAAAGGTTTTTTCTGAGAACTACATGAGTTAAATATACGTATAGTTCATTTTGCATACTGTCTTCATGCAAAAAGCGTTTGAAGGAGTAAGGGTTTTGTCTAGGCTTATCAGCGATACCAATCAAATACCAATACTTTTCACTTTCGATTACAAAGAACTTTTTATGCTTAGCTTCTTCTCTGATAATACTAGGTAAGTTTTTTTGTTCTTGAAAATCAATATCAGTCGAGTCCCAAGCACGAAAGTCACGTTCTTGAATCTTTTGTTTGATAAAAACTTCTTTAAAATACGTTTTTACAACGTCAACATTAAGCTGTCTAATGCCAGGTTGTACTATCAGATTTACATTATCAATCCAAGTCGCTAAATCGTATAAAAAAGCACGCTTTATACTCTTTCGACTCTGTTGGTCTAAATGATGATCGCCTATATCAATTCGATTAATATAGTCGATCATAGCTTCTACTTTATCTGCAAGATCAATAGCATCGCAGGTTTGCGGTTGGGATTCGACCAGCTTTAGCATCTGTACGCTAATCGCTTGCAACTCTTTATTGCGTACTGCGGTGTTAGATAATACACTTCTAAGGTTTTCTGGAATGATATAAGTAAAATTTGCGCTAATATTTCTCTTTGACAATATTTTTTCGTACACACTTTTACGACTAGCAGGGTCAAGCTTTGGCAAAATATTGGCAATGATTGTTTTCCAATTAGTACTTAAAGCTGGATCTATCGATTTTAATTGATAAATTTGATACTCTGAGAGCTCATATACGTGCATATTGTAATTCCTTTGAACCATTTACAGTACTAATGTTTGCATAAGTGTCGTAATCTTAGCATTTATTAAATAGTCATAACACTGCCTATCATTCAAAATACTATTAAATCAGAAGGAGCCCTATGACAACTTCAAAAGTAACCTACCAAGGCGACTTGCGCACCACCGCCATCCATTTGCAATCAAACAATGAAATTATTACCGATGCACCGACTGATAATCAAGGCAAGGGTGAAGCTTTTTCACCGACTGATTTGTTAGCGACGAGCTTAGCCAGCTGTATGCTAACGATCATTGGTATTAAAGCCCGTGATATGGAAATCGATATTGCAGGTACTAGTGCTGAGGTGACCAAAGTGATGGCTGCTGATCCAAGGCGCGTCAGTGAAATACATGTTGCTATCTCTTTTAATCAGCAGCTCGATGAAAAAACACAAAAAATATTCTATAACACTGCGCTGACTTGTCCGGTTGCGAAAAGTATTCATCCTGATATTACGCAAAAGGTAACTATTCATTCTAAGAACTGATATATTTTATAACGGTGACTAATATGGCTTCCAAGACTTTACTTATCGTCGCTCATGCGCCATCACCCAATACTGAGAAATTGGCGAAGGCCGCTTACGATGGTGCCAACCATCCCGATATAGCTATCAATGTCCTTTTAAAGTCACCGCAAGATACGCAGCCTGAAGATATAATGGCAGCCGATGCCTTATTGTTAGGTACGACTGAAAACTTGGCGTATATGGCAGGGTTGACCAAAGACTTCTTCGATCGCTGTTATTACGCGGTATTAGAGCACAAACAGGGGCTGCCTTTTGCATTATATATTCGCGCTGGGTTTGATGGGACAGGAACTAAACTGGCTATGAAAACGATTATCACTGGTTTGCGTTGGAATCAAATCCAAGATACGCTTATTTTAAAAGGTGATTGGCAAGAGGTGTTTGTGGAGCAAGTCGAAGAGCTAGCAATGACATTGGCAGCAGGCATTGAGGCAGGTATTTATTAGACTGATTTATTGAACCTTTATTAAGATAGTATTATGAATAAAAATAACTTAGGTAATGCGGATATCAGTAGCCAAGACAGACTACCTTTTTCACAAGCTTGTGAAAATAATAAACAACCTATCCTAGAAGTACTACAAAAAGAGCTACAAGAGCATACTCATATCTTAGAAGTCGGCTCAGGTACCGGCCAGCATAGCGTTTACTTTGCACCAAGATTGCCGCACCTACAATGGCAAACCAGCGATGTAACTGATAATCATCAGGTGATACAAGCTTGGCATGATGCCTATCCCGCATCAAACCTGTATGCACCGTTGGCTTTTAATTTGTTAACAGATTCTATTCCAAAAACTAATACTGGCGAACCTTATGACGCTATATTTACTGCTAACACCTTACATATTATCGCTTGGCCTTTGGTTGAGAGGCTGTTTGAGTTGGCCGGAGAAGCATTACCCTTCAAGGGAAAGCTAATAGTATATGGACCCTTTAATGAAAATGGGCTTTATACTAGCGCCAGCAATCAAAGCTTTGATTTATCATTAAAGCAGCGTGATGCTGGTAGCGGTATTCGCCATAAAGAAGATATCATTGCTTTGGCAAAACAGCATAATCTAGAGTTAAGTTGTGAATACCAAATGCCAGCGAATAATCAAATTTTGGTTTTTCAAAAAATAACCGCTAACTAAGTCAGCGGTTATTTGCGTTTTAATATCAGTATCAAGTTCTAACCAGTATTACGTAGTCCTGCTGCAAGGGCATTGATACTGCGAATGAGTGGATCTTCTACCGCCAGTTTGTCGGTACTTTTAGCATCCTTATTATCAGGTTGGCGCATGCGTTTGAGCAGCTCGATTTGGATATAGTTGATCGGGTCTAAGTAAGCATTGCGCCATTGTAAAGACGCTGCCAGCTCTTGCTGCGTGGACAATAATGAGGTTTGCTCGAGCAGGGAGTTTAGGCCAGAGTGAGTAAGCGCGTGCTCGTGCTCGACAGCCTGCATGACTTGTGTGCGTAAGCGCTCATCTTTGCACAGATGACTGTAGGCGTGGGCGATATTCATCTCCGATTTAGTAAAGGCCATTTCGATATTGCTGATAAAGGCGCTAAAAAACGGCCAGTTTTTATTCATCTCTTTCATCAATCCTTCGTTTTGTTTGACACTCTCTAATGCCGTGCCCACGCCATACCACGCAGGAAGGGTAAAGCGGGCCAATGACCAGCCAAACACCCAAGGTATCGCCCGAATTGTTGATTTGCTTGGCAAGCCTTTTTTGCGGTGGGCAGGGCGCGAGCCGATATTTAGCAAAGAGATCTCTTGTACGGGCGTGGCCTCGGAGTAAAACTGATAAAACCCGTCTGTATTATCCGTCAATGCTCGATATTGCTGCTCGCCTGCATCGGCTAAATCTGCAAACAGTGCTTCATAGCTATCGAGCTGGGCCGGCTGCGCCACAAAGCGTGACGAGCTGGCTTTTAGTGCGCCTGTGATACCCATGGTCAGCTCAAACACTGCTGTATCTGGATTGGCGTATTTGGCATAGAGCACTTCGCCTTGCTCGGTAAACTTGATTTGTCCGTTTAATGTACCAGCGGGCTGCGCGGCAATGGCCTGATGAGTTGAGCCGCCGCCGCGACTGACAGAGCCGCCGCGGCCATGGAACAGACGGGTGCTGATGCCGTATTGGTTGGCAATACGTGTGATGGTCTGCTGGGCGCTATACAGCTGCCAAGCCGAGGTGATAATGCCGCCGTCTTTAGAAGAGTCCGAGTAGCCCAGCATAATCTCTTGAATATTGCCTGAGTGCTCAAGTAGCTCGCGATACAGCGGGTTATCCAGCACCGTTGGCATGATTTTATCGATATTTTTAAGGTCTTCGATGGTTTCAAACAGTGGCGCTACCGGCAAGGCGGCAAATAAGTGTCCGTCGTCATTGATACCAGACAAACCTGCAAAACGCATCAGCAGCAGTACTTCTAGTAGTTGACTGGCGTTATTGGTCATCGAGATGACGTAGCTGCCAAAAGTATCGTCGCCGACCAGTTTGCGCAGTTTGGCCACCGACTGCATCAATGCCAGCTGCTCACGGGTTTGCTCGCTTAAATTATCGGTATAAATCAGCGGTGTGCCTGGTTTTTGTAGTAGGCGGGTCAGCCACTCTTGGCGCTCTGCTTCGCTTAGCGCCTTGTAATCGGGCAAGTTGGAGGCATTGGCAAAAATATCGGCAATGACCTCGCCATGATAGCCTGAGTCTTGGCGAATATCGAGCGCGGCCAGATGAAAGCCGCAGGTTTTAACCAAGCGGATGGTATCTAGCAGTAGCCCTTCGGCATGGGCGCTATCATGCGTGTTGACGCTCTTGCGGATAAGGCGTAAGTCATCTAACAGTGCGGCCGGCGATAAGTACGCGTCTTTTGCTGCATTTTCGTCTGTGCCTTGGCTTTGGATATATTGGTTGGTCGCATTTATTTTGGCAAGGATGAGTGATAACAATCTACGGTATGGCTCGTGATTATAGTCATCAGGGTTATAACAAAACACCTGCTGATCCAGCTCGCTATAGTCTTTAATTCGCTCATAAATCTCGGGCGCGATGGTGACGATGCTATCGCTATGAATCAGCTCGCGGCGCAGCTTTCGGATCAATACTTGGTAATGGCGCAGCACGGTATTGGCATGCATCAACACGGCCATTTCTGTGGTCTCATGAGTGACGAAGGGGTTGCCATCTCTATCGCCGCCGATCCAAGAGCCAAAATTGACAAAAGCGGGCAGCGCATAGTCACTAAGCTCTGGATAAATCTCTACGATTGCGTCTTTGATATTGCGATAGACTTTCGGTATGGCGGTAAAAAGACTGGCATCAAAATAATGCAGGCCATTATTAATCTCATCATAGACCAAGGGTTTACGAGTCCGCACCTCATCTGATGACCATAGTAGATCAATGGTTTCTGCGGTTTTTTGTTTGGCCTGCTCAAAGGCGCGACTGCCCTCAGGATAGACACCCATGGCATCGGTATGTTCGTATAGCGTTTGCAAGATATTCATCGTCGTACGGCGACGCGCCTCGGTAGGGTGCGCGGTAAAGACTGGGATAAATTTTAGCTGATCGATGAGCTCTTTGATTTGTTCAGGTTCGATTTGGCGCTCACGGCATTCTGATAAAGTACGGCGAAAAGAGCCTTCCCAGCTTTGGTTGGACTCCGCGCGCATCACTCGCCGCTGCTCACGTAAGTAGTTTTCTTCGGTCAGGTTTGCCAAAAAAAAGTAAATAGAAAACGCGCGAATGACGTTTTTTAGTGTTTGATTGTCTAGCGAGGCGATGAGCTCGATAAGTTGTTGTTTTTGTCCGTCGTTATGCTCGCGGCGCTCTTGGATAAAACCTTGGCGCAAGGTCTCGATGGTGTCTAAGGTTTGTTGCCCAGATTGGCGAGAGATGGCCTCACCTAAAAACGATCCTAATAAACGAATGCGCGCACGCAATACGTCGTTATCTAATAACATAACTGTCTTCCTTGTCTATAACTAGGGAATATATCCAATAAAGCTTGGATATGGCTATTTTCCTTACTCAACGAACAATACGCCCTAGATGGATGAATAAAGACGGCCCGTAAATACAGTTACGAACCGTCTTATACAAAGTGATACATCAAGCCTTTTATGATGACTATAAGCGATGGTTATAAAAATTTTGCTTGATCAGAACTCGCCGCTAGTGTTTGCCACAGCTTTGATGCTGGCTGACTTTATTTTATGCCTGTCCTTATAATTTAACTGATAATAGGCCCGAACGCTATCGATATTCTTTAGCCAAAAAATCCAAAGAGCGCTGCCATGAGCGTTAAGGACTTAGCAATATATTTGATGATAGTAATGTGCTAATAGTTTGGCTCGTTGGTTTAACCAAAAATCAACAAGCTTCACGATATATGTGACATAAATCGCGAAGTTTTTAAGTAAGATGAGTGAGGAGCACCATGGTTGGCAATGCTAGCGGTTGACATTGCGAACGGTTGGCACTGCCAGTCATAGTAGCGAAAGAGCAACAAAGCGAAAGAGCAACAATAAAAAGTTAGATCATCAACCGCCGCGTAACCCATAAAGCATGAAGCGACAGTCGAAGTCACTTTATAGATACAAGGATATAAATACTGGGTTTACGCGCTTTGGATAGTCTCATCAGAGGCCATTTCATTCATCAGCTAGGATATATTATGAAAAAGAACCTTGATCATACTGACCCCGCAAAAGACATGAACCCAACTCGCGGCAATGGCGGCGAGACTCACCAACGTGCAGACGACGACACAAAAGCGCTCACTACGCAGCAAGGTGTCGTTATCTCTGATAATCAAAACTCTTTGAAAGCCGGTAGCCGAGGCCCGAGTCTTTTAGAAGATTTTGTATTACGCGAAAAAATCAACCATTTTGACCATGAGCGTATCCCAGAGCGTATTGTCCATGCGCGTGGTAGTGCAGCGCATGGTTACTTTGAATTAACTGAATCGTTAGAAGAGTATACAACAGCTAAAATACTAACTGAG
Source organism: Psychrobacter sp. Ps3 (assembly GCF_022129275.1). NCBI lineage: Bacteria > Pseudomonadati > Pseudomonadota > Gammaproteobacteria > Moraxellales > Moraxellaceae > Psychrobacter > Psychrobacter sp. Ps3. The sequence continues at coordinate 57,717 of NZ_JADQAL010000015.1, read as the reverse complement.
ACCGGTAAGCAGACTCCTGTATTTACCCGCTTCTCAACAGTTGCTGGTAATAAAGGCTCAAAGGATACGCCCCGTGACGTACGCGGATTTGCAGTCAAGATGTACACAGAAGAAGGTAATTGGGATTTAGTCGGTAATAATATGCCTATCTTCTTTATTCAAGATGCTATTAAGTTTCCTGATCTCATTCATGCAGTCAAGCCGGAGCCTGATCGCGGTTTTCCGCAAGCGGCCTCTGCCCACGATACCTTTTGGGACTTTGTCTCGCTAAGCCCAGAGACGATGCATAACCTGATTTGGCTTATGAGTGATCGTGCATTGCCGCGTAGCTTTAGCATGATGGAAGGTTTTGGTATTCATACCTACCGTTTGATCAACAAAGAAGGTAAGAGTACTTTCTTCCGTTATCATTGGAAACCAGTAGCAGGTGTACAGTCGCTTATTTGGGATGAAGCTGTAAAAATATCTGGTGCTGATCCTGATTATAACCGCCGTGACATGTATGAAGCGATTGAAAATGGTATGTATTTTGAGTGGGAGCTTGGTGTACAGCTCTTTACCGAAGAAGAGGCCAATGAGTTTCCATTTGACCACTTAGATGCCACTAAGCTGATTCCAGAAGAGCTAGTGCCAGTTAAAATCATCGGTAAAATGGTACTAAACCGTAACCCAGATAATTTCTTTGCAGAAACTGAGCAGGTAGCCTTCTGTCCATCGCATATACCACCTGGTATCGACTTTAGTAACGATCCCTTATTACAAGGCCGTCTATTTAGTTACTTAGATACTCAGTTGTCGCGCTTGGGCTCACCAAACTTTGCTCAGATTCCTATCAATGCGCCTAAATGTCCGTTTGCAAATAACCAGCAAGACGGTCATATGCAAATGCAAGTGCCTAAGACTCGTGTCCTTTATGAGCCTCAAAGTCTAGATCTAGACCGTCCACGTGAAAGTCTTCAAAAAGGTTTTAACTCGTTTCATGAAAAACTGGACGATGGCGTAAAAGGTCGTATCCGTGCTGAGAGCTTCGCTGATCACTATAGTCAGCCACGTATGTTCTATCGTAGCCAAACCCCTGCTGAACAAGCACACATTGCATCAGCCTACGCGTTTGAGCTTGGTAAAGTAGATGCGCCGCATGTTCGTACTCGCGTGCTCAGTCACCTTATCAATATTGATGAAGGTTTAGCTAATCGTGTTGCCAATGCCTTAGGTATGGAGCTACCAGAAGCGGCAGAACCAGCAGCACCAGTACAAGATATGGACACCTCTAAGCCTCTGCAAACGATTGGTCGTACGCCTAAATCACTAAAAGGCCGTTTGGTTGGTATCTTGGTCGCTGAAGGATCAAACCATGAGCAAGTTAAGAAGTTTGAAGATGCTATTAACGCTCAAGGCGGTATGGTCAAAATCGTTGCTCCTAGCAAAGAAGTCAAGCTTGACGACGATACGCGTATCCAAGCAGATGAGCGTGTCGCTGGCGCACCCTCTGTATTCTTCGATGCGGTAGTGAGTATCATTATGCCGGATCAAGCTAAGAAACTAGCAGAGGATAGCTCAACGCTAGATTGGTTCACTGATGCTTATGTACACTGTAAAGCCATTGCTTATTGCGGTGCAACGGATGAGTTTATCTTAAGTAAACTTCCTGTAGAAAAAGATGAGTTTGTCACACCGCTCGCTGAGCTTGACAGCTTTGTAGAAAATGCAAAATCTCGTCTATGGGAGCGTGAGCCTAAGGTTCGTGACTTGGCTTAATCCTATGAAGTTATAATTATGATGAAGAAAAACTCAGCCTAAGTGCTGAGTTTTTTTATTTATGAGCTTATAAATATCTAAACATGTCGTTTTATACGCTAATAAAAGTTTGCTCACAAGCGTTCACTGAATATCACTGACTAATAAAGCGCTAAGGTTATAATAGTAAGATTGTATTTATTGATAGGAGTAGTCTGATTGGATCAGGCTTAAGGTTTAATAATGGATTTAATAAATATTGTAGCGATTGAAGGATATATTCAGACCACTTATATGGCCGTCTATCCTGATAAGTTGTTATTGCTAGACTCAGGATGTCGATGTGATGTTGATAGCGTTTTGAACTACATTACAGATACCCTGGAGCGTCCTATCGATCAGCTTAAAACGGTTGTGGTCACTCATATGCACCCTGATCATGCTGGCGGGGCTGAGTTGTTAAAACAAAAAACGGCTTGCCAGATAGTCAGTGCAAAAGCTGATAAAGCTTGGTATCAAGGAGTGTTAGGCAGAGTTTCGCATCTGAACGATTTAGCGCTAACTTACTATGTGGCCAATAGGCAAGGAAAATCGATCGCTAACGTTTGGTATGATCCTATCTTAAAAGTTGATGTTGAGGTTGAAGAGGGTGACCCGATACCAAACTTTGAAGACTGGGTGGTTTTGGAGACGCCTGGGCATACAGATCGCGACTTGACATTATGGCACGCGCAGACCAAGCAAGCTTATACTGCAGATCTCATATTGTGTATCAAAGATAAGTTTGTATCGCCTTATCTGATTACCCTGCCTAATGATTATCGAGCTTCTTTGAATAAGATCAAAGCATTGCAGCCAGCAGTGGTATTACTGGCTCATGATAAAAGGGTTAAAATCAATGATAAGGACTTTGATCTTCTTATAGACAGAGCACCAAAGCAGCCCCGTAAGACCTCGCTTAGGAATATTTTGAGTACCACGATACCTAAGCTTAGGTTTGCTCGTAAGAGAGTCAAAACGCCTTAACTAAAGTACGCATTAAAAAGTACTAACTAAGTAGTCAGCAGCTCATAAACAAACAAAAAAAAGCCCCACTACCAAAAAGTAGTGGGGCTTTTGTAATATGGTGGACCGACCGCGACTCGAACGCGGGACCAATTGATTAAAAGTCAACTGCTCTACCAACTGAGCTATCGGTCCTGAGAAGCGTGAAAAAATTGCATTGCAATTTTAGCTTCGTAAGGGAAATCCTTTAAATAGGATTTCCTAAAACTTGACACCTTAACGATATCTGACTAAAAAAAGCACTGCTTTTTTAGCTCTGCAAGAATAATCTCCTGAAAGAGGAAAATTATTTAAAACCAAACTTATTAAGCTAATACCGAATAGGGCAGAATACTTAATAAGCGTACTACTAAAAATGGTGGACCGACCGCGACTCGAACGCGGGACCAATTGATTAAAAGTCAACTGCTCTACCAACTGAGCTATCGGTCCTGAGAGACGTTAAAAAATTGCACTGCAATTTTAGTCTCGCAAGAGAATTTTCCTTAAAGGGAAAATTCTAAAAGTTATACTAACAACTTAAGTTTAAATATTTAGATTCTCAAGAGAATTTACATTTTCGTAAATTCTAAAAGCTACGTATCCAAACTAAGGTTATACTAAGCTTTGCTAGCAACTTAAGTTTAAACATTAAGTAATTCGCAAAGCTTTCTCTCATTCACATCTAGATAATTTGTATCCCTAAACGTGAGAGCACATTATATATATTCCTGTGATAATTACAACCCCATGAGGAACAAAAATTATGATTTGAGCGTAAATTTTATATATTTTTTAAACTAACCAACTTTATTAGAAGTGTTTATATCTTTTGAGCTTAACAATAAGTACAGATCTAATCTCTAGACAGCGCTTCCACTGGGTCAAGCTTGGCCGCATTGCGCGCTGGTAAAAAACCAAAAATGACGCCAATTAAAGTTGAGCAAACAAAGGCGGCAATGATAGAAGTTGGGGAATAAATCACTTTAAAGCTATCACCCGCGACACTATTGATAAGCTCGCCGATAGCAAAGGCAAGTCCGATACCCAATAAGCCGCCTAAAATACAGACTAAGATGGCTTCGATCAAAAACTGCTGCATAATGTCGCTTTGACGAGCGCCGACTGCCATACGCACGCCGATCTCGTTGGTGCGCTCGGTGACTGAAACTAGCATGATATTCATCACCCCAATACCGCCGACGATCAAGGAGATGATAGCAATGGATGAGATAAGTAAGGTCATAGTGCCTGTCGTTGACTCAATCGTTTGACGAATAGAGTCTGAGTTACGAATACGAAAATCGTCGGTACCGTGACGACCTTCCATAAGGGTGGAGATGGCAGACTCAGCAGCGGAGGAGGAGATACTGTCGTCGATTAAAGCGACGAAACGCTCAATGTTGGGACTACCTACTAAGCGTGACATCATCGTCGTATAAGGCATATATAGGGTAGGCGACTCAACTTGTCCGCCAAAACCACTGTTGTTCGGTTCCAATACGCCAATCACTCGCCCGGGTACACTACCGATTAACACGACTTCGCCGATAGGGTTATCAACATCAGCAAAGAAAGTCTGCTTAGCATTGTCATCAATAATAATATCTTGCGTGCGTTTTAAGATGCTTTGCTCATCGAAGCCTTGGCCTTGGGATAACGTCTCACCACTAACGTCAAGATAGTCTTGACCGACGCCGCTTACGCTAGCTGCTTCTTGTACGTTGCGATAGCGCACGTTCATATTCGTATCGAGCTGCGGGCTAACGCTGGTCACATAAGGCTGATCAGCGACCGCCTGCGCATCCTCAGGCGTGAGATTGTCGTCATTGTACTGACGTCTAGAATCGCCCCATGGATAACCGTCTATTACGGTAATAGTGTTGGTTCCCAATGAGCTAATATTGGCCAGTATCTGCTCTTGTGAGCCTTTACCTAACCCTACGACTGAGACTACCGAAGCGATACCAATAATAATACCGAGCATCGTCAAAAGCGTACGCATTTTATGCGCGCGCATGGCGAGCAGGGACATTTTAAAAGCTTCAAACAAACGATCGATAAAGCTACTTATCTTGCCTTTACGATGCCTGTTGAGTATAGGCTCTGGCTGCACTCTATTATCAACTGCCGTTTGCTGATAATGCTTGGTACGATAGTCCTCGATGACATAGCCGTCTTTGAGCTCAATGACGCGCTCAGCCTGCTCGGCAAGACCGGGGTCATGGGTGACCATGATAATGGTATGACCTTGCGACTTTAAGTCATGCAAGATGGCCATGACATCTTCGCCTGACTTGCTATCGAGCGCCCCTGTGGGCTCATCAGCTAAGATAATATCGCCGCCATTCATTAGCGCGCGAGCGATTGATACCCGCTGCTGTTGACCGCCTGAGAGCTGATTCGGACGATTATTGACCTTATCCGCAAGACCTAAATCTGACAGTAGCTGTTCAGCGCGCTCGCTGCGAGCCTGTCCATCCATTCCCGCATAAACAGCAGGCACAGAGACATTATCACGAGCATTAATATCGCCAAGCAAATGATAGCGCTGGAAGATAAAACCAAAGTGCTCGCGGCGTAATTTCGCCAGCTCATCGGCATCAAGCCGGCTGACAGGCTGTCCATAAATCTTATAGTCACCTGCTGTCGCCTGATCTAAGCAACCCAAGATATTCATTAGAGTAGACTTACCAGAGCCAGATTGCCCGATGATAGCGACCATCTCGCCTTGATGAATAGTGAGGTCGATATCATGCAGCACGCGTATCGTCTGCTCGCCTGCACGAAACTCTTTAATCAAGCCTTTGACTTGCATCAGCGGCGCAGTTGCTGCGCTATTGGCGTTGGTTTTTAGGGGATCCATGAATACGACGACCTATATTATCAAATCAGAAAATCACTAAGGGTCTAAAAGTTATAGTGCTCTAAGCTTAAAGGTTGCAAGACGTTCAACAGCACTGGAGCTAACTGAATCTAAGTACATTAACTGGTACGTTAGCTAACATGACCTGTTAAAAAGGAGGTCCTCCTCTACCACCTTGACTACCCCCTGCTTTTTCTTCACTCAATATCACCTCATCGCCTGCGCTTAATCCACTTAAAATCTGGGCGTTAACGCGGTTGTTAATGCCAACGGTAACGCGTTGTTCAGCGACTTCGCCGTTGTCTTTGAGCACGCGAACCACGCCTGCGCTAGTAGAAACATCAGTATCAGTACTTGAGTCGCCAGTAGATCTTTTACTGTTTTTAGCAGGTTGTAGGGCAGCAGAAGGAACAAGCAGCGCGTTTTTAGCTTCATTAATAACGATATAAACCTGTGCGGTCATGTCGATACGAAAGCGGCGCTCAGTGTTTGGCACTTCGATGTAACCGATATAATAGATAGCAGCATCAGTAGAGCTGGTATCACTGATATTCTCGGGCGCAGGTTCAATAGCTTTTAGGGTAGCGTCATACTTTTGGTCAGGATTACCAATGATATTAAAATACACCGGCATGCCTGCTTGCACGTTAATGACATCGGCTTCAGAGATCTGCGCATTAATGCGTACGGTCGAGAGATCGGCTAAGGTGACGATAGTCGGCGCAGTTTGATTGGCGTTAACGGTAGTGCCTTGCTCAGTGGTGATAGAGACCACTGTACCTGATATCGGCGCGCGAATGGTGGTGTAGCTCAGATCCTCCACAGCGGTACTGACGTTGGTTTGCGCTTTACGTAAGGCGGCGCGTTGGCTGTTGATATTGGCTTGAGTGGTGGTAATAGCGGCTTTGGCAGTATCTATAGCGGCGCGAGCATTATCAACCGCGGCTTTGGCGGTTGCCACACTGGTGGCCTGAGTATCATATTCCTGTTGAGATATCGCATCGATATCGACTAAGCCCTTGAGACGCGCAAAGTCAGATTGGGCTTGCTTGTACTCAGATTGACGGCTGGCCAGATCAGCATAAGCGCTCTTTAGGCTGGCTTGACGACTCAAAAGCTCAGCCTCAGCACTTTGAATGGCGGCTTCGCTTTGCTCGAGGCTGGCTTGCTCATTGCTTAGATTGTTTTTTTGGGTGACTTGATCGATTTGGGCAATGAGCTCGCCTTGCTTAACCTCGTCTCCGACTTCCACGAACAGCCGTTTGACTTCTCCTGACACCTGCGCGCCAACGTCAACGGTGTTGAGCGCCTTTACTTTACCGGACGCCATGACGTTGTTTTCGATATCACCTATCTCAGCGGTGGCGGTAATGTAATTAGGGCTCTCTTCTTTGGGTTGAAAAGTCCTGTAAGCCAGCACAATAAGTGCAAGCACAACTAAGGCGATAATGCCCCATTTTATAGCTGATCTTTTGGTGATTTTGCCCATGCTCAAAGTCCACTTACCATCAAAACAATTTTGACTATAGTAAAGACTTCAGGGGCAAATTGAAATGGTTATTAGTTTGCGAAAGGTTAAGGAAAAGCGGGGTGACTGCAACATAAGAGGGTATAAAAAAGGCTTTATTAAAAGGTGTAAGTCATTATTTGAGTAAGCTATTAAGCAGCAAAGAGCTTTTTCCCTGACAGCTCAAGCGCAGCTTGTAATAACAGCTCCCAAGCAGGCTGACGAATGAGGCCTTTGATGGCCTGATCACAGCGATATAGCAAATCCGGCCACTCGGCGGTTTGCGCACGGGAATGACGACGACAAGCTTGGCTGTACAAGCCTTGCTTACTACGCCAGATTCCTAAGCTTTGCGGATCTTGCCCATCCATTAGCGCCATGACCAACCGCATGTCTTTGGCTATTGCCCAAAGTACCAAAGTCGTTGGTTCATCAGTAGCTTGTAGCTGAAATATGATTTTCGCTACCTGCATGCTATTGCCTGTGAGCATAGCATCGGATAAGTCAAAAACGCTGAATTGCGCATCGCTGACTAAAGCAGCTTGCAAGTCAGTAATACCTAGAGCTAGGTTCTTATGACTGGCCGCGTCGCTATTACGATTGTCAGTAGTAGGACTGAGAGTGTCGTTATTATTTTCAGATAACTTTGGAGCGAACAGATAGGATAAGCGCCAAAGGGTTTGATAAGCGCTGAGTAGGTGATGCTCGGTGTGCGACATCAATAATTGCCAAGCCTCTTGCGAAAGGCGTAGACCGAATTGCTCTGCTTGTACTTGCAATAACTGCTGACGCGCGCGCTCATCGTATAAGTTACCATCGATAACTTGACCATACTTGGCAAAAGGCGCAAACCACTTGCTTGCTTGGCTGCGTTTATCTTGCTTTGGCGTTAGCCATAATAAGCTATGACTATGAGCGCCGGCTTGTACATCGATAGCAAACTGCTCAAGCTCGGCAATAGTGGCTTTATCCGGCTTATGATTGCCCGTCACGATGAGCGCGCTGGCATCATCAAAGAGCGATTGGCTACCTAATTCAGACAACACCTCTTGCCAAGACTTCACCGATATGAGCTCAATGCGTTTGATGGCGTAGTTTTGCTCGCGCCAATGTGGCCGCAGCGCATTAATTAACCACTGCTGCAGTAAGGGCTCATCACCATGCGCCAGCCACAAGCCCGATACAGCTACTGAAGGTTGCAGCAGTTTAGGATAGGCTTGGATAAAGGTCTGCTGCATAAAAGATAAGCCATCAGTTGCTGATTGGAAGTGAGGATTAAAGGTATCAGTTCAAAGTGTCAATTCAACGTATTCATTTAAAGCGTTCATTTAAAACGTTAAGAGGTCGGGGTAGTCACCACAGTGGTCGAGGGCGCTGAGTGCTCTAACATAGGCGCGGTTTGGCCAGCCTTACTAGTATTGTTCGCCACTTTGGGTAAGCTGATAGCGACATACTGATCGGTAATACGGCGCGCAAGACTATCGTAGAGCCAATCGCGGATCTGATCGCCTTGTTGATCGTCAGTGCTGACCGATGCCTCATTATACTGATAGCTACGCTCCACTTGGATGGGATTAGTCAAAGTCACTGGCTGCCCATTTTGATAAGTGTCATAGGTGACATCAGCAGAGAGTACCAAACGTATCTCTGTTAAGACGCCTACTAGCTCATAGCGCCGAAAGCGTAAATTGTCTACTTTTATAAGAGCGATTTTTTCGGCATCGGTGTTATTGGCTTTGCTATTTGCGGCGTTTTCAATCATCGTCATACCATCAACGACGTCTACTCCCAAAGTCTCTAAGCGTCTAGTTAGTGGCAGCTTCAATGGGAACGAGCGACGATTATCTTCAATCACCACTGCTGTTTTTTCGACCTCAAAATTTAAGGGCGCATCCAGTCCGCGCAGATGAAATCCGCAGCCCGTAAGGCCAGTCGCTGCCGTCACCACCGTCATCATAGGTAGCACTGCTAACAAAGAAGTGGCTAGCGTTTTACCAAGGCTTTTACCTTTAGCAGGCGTACCTAAGCTGTTCTTACGTGCTGACTGCATGTTTTGCTGTTGATACGCCATAACCTTCATCCTTCATCGCTATAAGTAGCCAAAAACATCACTTGTAGTTAAAAAAACAAACTAGCCAACAACGACAATGTTCACTAACTTATTAGGTACAACGATCTCTTTTTTGATATCGCCAGTAAGAAACTTAGCGACGCTATCGATGCTGCGTGCTTGAGCTTTAAGCTCTTCAGGGTCACTATTAGGCGCGACGTCCATTTTACCGCGTACCTTACCATTCACTTGCACCACCATAGTGATTGTATCTTGTACTAAGGCGCTCTCATCGACAGCAGGGTAGCTCATCGTCAGCGTATCCACGCCTAATTGCTCAAGTAAATACTCGCCAGCATGCGGCGCATAGACCGAGAGCATAATGAGCAAGTCTATCAAAGCTTCATGCTGCACTTGTAAGTCTTGCTCGCCGTTGACTTTAAAACCAGTCAGCTCATTAGCAAGCTCCATAAGACTCGATACTGGCGTATTCAATGCCAAGCGCTCGCCTAAGTCTTTATCGATTTTACCTACTGTCTCATGAGTCTTACGGCGTAGGTTTTTGGCCTCGCGGCTTAGATTATCGGTAGTTAACGGCTGATCATTTAAAGTGACAAGCGCTAAGTTTGACGCGCTTACAGCATTAATATGATCATGAGCTAGACGCCAGACTTTTTTGACAAAGTTATAAGGCCCTTTGAGCGCATCATCTGACCACTCAAGGGTTTGATCGGCAGGCGCGGTAAACAGGGTATATAAACGCACCGTATCCGCGCCGTATTGATCGATAGTGGTTTGCGGGTCGACGCCGTTATTCTTAGACTTTGACATCTTCTCGATTTTGCCAATATTTACAGGCTGTCCATCTGCTTTAAGTGTCGCTTTAATCGGTTGACCCCGCTCGTTGTAGTCGATATCGACATCATCAGCGAAATAATACGTCGTGCTGCCATCACTATTCACACGATTAAAGGTGCCAGCGAGTACCATGCCTTGGGTCATCAAGTTTTTGAAAGGCTCATCACCTGAGACTAAATTCTCATCTCGCATGAGCTTATGAAAGAAACGCGCATAAAGCAGATGCATCACTGCGTGCTCAACTCCACCGATGTATTGATCAACCGGTAGCCATTTATTCGCGGCTGATTTATTGACCATATGCTTGTCGTCGTTGGGACTCGCAAAGCGCGCGTAGTACCAGCTGGATTCGACAAAGGTATCAAAGGTATCGGTCTCGCGCTCTGCCGGATTACCGCATTTAGGGCAACTGGTATTGACAAACTCAGGCATATTTTTGAGCGGATTACCGCGACCATCAGGCACGACCTCAGTCGGTAGTACGACTGGCAAATCTTGCTCTTCTACCGGCACCGTACCGCAGTGCTCGCAGTTGACCATCGGAATCGGGCAGCCCCAATAGCGCTGGCGAGAAACACCCCAATCGCGCAGACGGAACTGAATCTTTTTATTGGCAAGGCCTTTTGGCTCAAGCTTCTCAAGCATCGCTGCAAAAGACTGCTCAAAATCCATACCATCAAACTCGCCTGAGTTGACTAAAGTATTGCGCTCAGTATAGGCGAGGTTAACTTCACCGCCCTCGGCTTCGGCCTCAGCTTTTGCCGCATCAAAATAACCGGCAGGGACGTCGATGACTTGTTTGATTGGCAAGTCGTATTTAGTCGCAAATTCATAATCGCGTTCATCATGTGCCGGTACTGCCATGACCGCGCCTGAGCCATAACTCATCAGCACGTAGTTAGCGACCCAAACCGGTAACTCTTCTCCAGTGAGGGGATGAGTAACGGTTAAGCCAGTATCCATACCGATCTTCTCTGCTTTGGCAAGATCCGCTTCGGCAACTGAGCCTTTTTTACACAATGCATTGAACTGGGCGATGACCTCATCGTTTTCAGCCGCATATTTCGCTAATGGATGCTCAGCTGCAACAGCGACATAAGTGACCCCCATCAAGGTATCAGGACGGGTGGTAAATACATCTAAGGTACTCTCTTGGCCTTCAAGCTCGTAAGGGAAATGCACTTCCATACCGGCACTACGACCGATCCAATTGCGCTGCATGGTCAGTACTTCTGAGGGCCAATGGCCTTCTAGCTGATCCAAATCATCGAGTAATTCATCAGCGTATTCGGTGATGTTAAAGTAATACATCGGAATATCACGCTTCTCAACGAGTGCGCCACTGCGCCAGCCTTTACCATCGATGACTTGTTCGTTGGCAAGGACAGTATTATCCACCGGATCCCAGTTGACAGTCGCAAGCTTCTTATAGACTAAGCCTTTTTTATAGAGCTGCAAAAACAGCCACTGCTCCCATTGGTAATACTCAGGGCTACAAGTAGCAAACTCGCGCGACCAATCGATCGACAGGCCTAACAGCTTAAGCTGCGCGCGCATATTATCAATATTCTCAAACGTCCATTTGGCAGGCGGCGTCTGATTGGCTATTGCTGCGTTTTCTGCTGGCAAGCCAAACCCATCCCAGCCCATTGGTTGCATAACTTCAAAGCCTTTAAGGCGATAGTAACGGCTCAGCACATCTGAGATGGTATAGTTACGTACATGACCCATGTGCAGCTTACCGCTCGGATAAGGGAACATCGATAGCATATAGCGGCTAGGTTTGTCGCTTGGCTCATTGCTGACTTCAAAGCGCTTATCTGTTGCCCATTTGGCTTGCTGCTGCGTTTCGATCAGCTGCGGCTGATAAAGCGTATTATCGGCGGCTGAAGTAGCGTTATTATTAGGGATAGAGTGGTCAGAGGTCACAGCGTGGTTCATAATTGGCTCGAAGTTAGATATTTTTATTGACGTTTTGGAGTGTAAGTTCTAAAAACAAATAATTAGTAAAATGAGATACGCTAGAATAGCGCAAATTGGGGAAAAATGCGATGGTAAAGAAAGGTAGAAGATGAGTAAAGTTATAGACAACTTAGCAATCTCATATCCTGTAACGTTCTATTATGGTGTTAAACGGTATTTCACAGTTATGATAGGTTGCCTAATAATAGGTATGCTCGGTTATTTTGTGATTCCACTAGCTCACCAAGATGAAGCATGGATTGTCGTTGCGGTAGGGTGGTTATTAATATTGACGAGTATTTTTGGACTGATTATTTGTTTTTATGCATGGTTTCAGAAAAAACCAGTAGTTATTATTGAAGAGAAAGGTTTCTCTTTTTTTAACATTCTAAAGCGTCATCAGCAAAAAAAAATTTTGTGGCAAGATGTTGTAAGTATAGATTTAATACCTTGGACTCATGGCTATATCACGCACTGGATGTTATCGGTTGGCATCACAAGTAATAATTTAGATGGTATTAAAGTTATAAGGCATCCTTTAAAACCCATGTATTTAGAGCACGTCATGCTAAATGAAAAGGAAGTGTTTTATTTGCTTGAACAGGCATTTGCAGGAGACACGGTACTTAGTTATCAAAATATAAAGATGAGACTAAGTGATCGTCTGGTCATGAGCTTTGGTTTTTGGCTTATGATAGTCTTTACAATAACTGGGCTCGTTGCTGCACTTTTTATAGCGATTTATGCATAATTTGTGAGGCATGCAACAGATCTTAGAGGTAACAGATTTTAGCGATAAGGAATAACGATGAGTATCACTATCTACGGCATAAAATCATGCAGCACCATGAAAAAGGCCTTTACCAAACTGGACGACTTAAACATCGATTACACGTTTCACGACTATAAAAAACAAGGCATCGATAAAGACAGTGTGCAACGTTGGGTCGATCAATTAGGGTTAGATAAGGTGTTAAACAAACGCGGAACCACATGGCGTAAGCTAAGCGATGAGCAAAAAGAGGCCGCAGACGCTGATGTTAATAAAGCTATCGATTTATTGCTGGAAAATACCAGTATGATTAAGCGTCCTATCGTTGAAGGTGAGGTTGCTGGCAAGTCAGTATTGCTTTGCGGTTTTGATGAAGACGAGTTTGATAACGTCTTTACTTAAAGCGCTCACAGCTCACTGTAGACCCTATACTGTAGATACTATAGTTGAATAACTTTAAAACCGATGCAGTGCAGCTGGGATTAATTTTGCGCAGCCTCTGTCAGCGTAGACACAGCACGCAAGGAAAATTAATACCAGTTGCACGTTAATATTAAGCGTATCGACTTTATTTCGAAATGACTATATAAAGGTAGACGCTATAAATAATATCTCAGCACAATAAGCTTTAATAAAATCTGACCTTAATAAAAGCTTAGTAAAATCTAAGCTCAGGTTTTATTACCCCTACGATAAACCAAATCACGCTAAACAGCCAAATAATGAGAACATAAAGTCTAATTTGCTCTGCACTCCAGTCGAACGCAAACCATTCAATCAGAAAAAAAGACTTCCAGCCCTCAATCCATTTGGCACCGCCATAACCTATGATCCACCAACAATAGAGACTTTCTAAAATAAAAAGCACACACCACATGATTAGTGACATAGTAGCGTCATCCTTTATTAGCGCTAGCTCATGGCCGAGTCGACTTCGCGGCTAATTAGTGTACCGACGCCTTCATTAGTAAAAATCTCGAGAAGCGTCGCATGCGGTACACGGCCATCAACGATAACCGCGCTTTTGACGCCGCTGCGCACCGCATCTAAAGCGCAGCCGATCTTTGGAATCATGCCGCCTGAGATGGTGCCATCCTCTATCATGGCATCCACTTTTTTGGGCGTCAGGCCAGTGACTACTTTACCATCACGGCCCAATACACCTTTGATATTGGTAAGTAGCATTAGCTTCTCGGCCTGCAAGAATTCAGCTACTTTACCCGCGACCAGGTCAGCATTGATGTTATAAGTATCGCCATTGTCATCGACACCAAGCGGCGCGATAACGGGAATAAAGTTGGAAGAGATAAGCATATTAATGACGTTTTTATTGACGCTGACGACATCACCAACATAACCCAAATCGATAGGCGTCTCAACACCATCATCATCGACCTTTTGCATGAGCATTTTTTTGGCATGAATCAGGTTGGCGTCTTTACCGGTCAGGCCAATCGCGCGGCCCCCGTGTTTATTAATGAGGCTGACGATCGACTTATTAACGCCGCCGCCAAGCACCATCTCGACGATATCCATGGTGCTTTTGTCCGTGACACGCATACCATCGATACGCTCTGATTTGCGTCCGAGCTCTTTGAGTAAGGTATCGACTTGCGGGCCGCCGCCGTGTACGACCACGGGATGTAGCCCAACTGTCTTTAGCAGCACAATGTCACGAGCAAAAGAGCTCTCAAGCTCAGGATCGGTCATGGCATTACCGCCGTATTTGACGACGATGATCTTATCGACAAAACGTTGAATGTAAGGCAGTGCGGTGGTCAAAACCTCTGCGGTGGTTTTGGCGTCATTAAAATTAAGGGACATGAGGGACTCCTAAAAGGTAGCTCAAGATATCAGTTTAAAAAAAACAGTTTAAAACAGGTCGAATCTAAACATCAGCGCAATATAAAAAAAGGCGGCAATCTCCAGAGACTGGCATAAAATCATTGAACAGTAATTATTAAACAATAGCTATTAAACAATAACTATTAAGCAGCAATTATCAGATAGCAATGATACTAAATACTGCGCAGCTTGTAGTATAAATTAAATTGCTTAGCTGCACGGTATCATTCCGGCTCGATAGCTGCAATTTGCTCGGCTAAGAGGGTATCAAATAGCTCGCATAAAGCGACGAATCGCGCTTGTACTGCTTGCAGATCCTTCATGCTATCGCCAGCGAAACGTACGGTAAGGCTATGACTGGTATTAGACTCACGCAGCACACCAAAACCATTCGCAAAGTCTAAGCGTACGCCGTCTATCAGGGATATCTGCGTATCTAATGGCATCAGCTGCTGCGCTTGCTCTATGCTGATATTGCAAATATTATGAACAGCAAGATGGGTTTCAGTACGAGTATTAGCGCTATTATTAAAACAACTGCAAAGTGTTAAGTTTTTAAATAAATCTACAGGACTTAGCTTAGTGTTATCCGTATTAGCACCGTGCCCACTCGCTAAATCTTGTAAGTAGCAGCAACAAACTGTTAGATGCTCTAATAAGGAAGCCTGACAAACTTGCTTGGCAGGTAAGGGTAGATAGTGATCAGCGGTGCTGACTAAAGTAGGTAGGCTCCTTGTGATATCTGTCAAAGCATAAGGCGGTAATACTGAACGCAGCTCGCCCCACAAGTCAGTGGTCAGCATGATTTTTTCTGTTTGCGCGTCAGTAGGGACAGCGGTAAACGCTAGCCAGTATAATAAGCGCAGTCCGGCGTACATCGCGTCATCATAAACGATAAAATAGCCATCGTTAAAGATAAAGTGACCCGATAACTCACCGGCAAAGATAGCTTGCTTGTGATCAGTTTGTAAGTGTTGACGTAATAGGCTACTGCCCGTTTGAGTTATAACGGGCTTAGCACCAAGAGCGGCGAGTAATTTTGCTAAATGATGAGAGCATTTGACATCGAATAATACGGGCGGCGCCGTAGCAGTGTGGTCGCTAGTTTCATCGTTAGCAGTTATATGTAATTTTGAATGTCGCTCAGTAATGGCCACTTGCGCTAATAAGTACAATAAATGATCAGGGGTGACGACTTTGCCGCTATTATCGACAATCATGAGTCTATCGCCATCACCATCGAAAGCTAAGCCCATATCGGCTCGATTAACGATGACCGTTTGCTGTAACTCTGCAAGACGGTTAGGCTCTGTCGGATCAGGATTACCCGTAGGAAAACTGCCATCAGGACAGTCATTGAGCATAATGACGCGCTGACAAAAGCGCTCAAATAAAGGCTTGGCGACATTACTGGTCGCGCCGCTGAGACAGTCAATAACCAGAGTCAAGTCTAGCTTGTTGTCTAGGTTCAAAGCCGGTTGAGAGACGGTATGCCGTAAGAAGCTATCTTTGTTACGATTATGGTCCGAGACGCGTTTATCAGCCGGATGAATAGCGTGTATCACTTGCGCTATCGCTTCGATATAAATGCTTGCGATGGTATCGGCGGGCAAGCAGGGACTGGTTGATACTTTATTTTTATGAGTGTTATCAGCCATAGCACTGAGCTTATTATTAGCACTGAGCTGACTGTTAGCGACTTGCTGATAGAGGGCTTGAATCTGGGCGTGACTAGGCGAGGCGTTATGGACCAGCCACTTAATCCCCAAAGTGTCTTTTGCAGAATGACTGGCGGTGACCATGATGCCATGACCATCATATTGCTGCGCCCAAAACGCCGCCATAGGGGTAGTGACTAAGCCTAGATGAATAACCTTTAGGCCGCTGGCTTGTAGAATATCAGCTATCGTTTGCGCTATACAGTCGCTACCGTGGCGCACGTCATAGCCAACGACCACGGTAGGGCTAGACTGCGTCTGACCTTGAATATAATCTTTGGGATTATGACGCTGAGTAGTATAGAGCTGCATAAAAGCTTGCGCTAACGCCTGCACAAAAGCTTGCGTAAAATAGCGCCGCGCGCCGCGAATATCATAAGCACGAAATAAGGCTTTTTGGGCAGCAAAAGGCGATTTGTTCTGCATCTTTTTGTTCCCGTGGCCTTATTATGTCGCTTGTTATACGTGTATTAATATTACGTCTTAAAAAAACTGACTATCACTGACGACCCGAATGACCAAAGCCGCCGGCACCGCGCGCGCTTTGATTACTAAATTCGGTGACGATATCGAACTCTGGGCGCGCGACTGGAACTACAATATACTGCGCCATCCGCTCCGCTGGATTAAGCACAAAATCATCAGCGCTACGGTTCCACACGCTGACCATCAGCTCGCCTTGGTAATCTGCATCTATCAATCCTACTAAATTACCAAGCACAATACCATGCTTATGACCAAGACCTGAGCGCGGTAAAATCATCCCAGCAAAATTAGAATCAGCAATATAGACTGCCAAGCCGGTACCTACTAGATGCGTCTCGCCCGCCTTGATCGTTAAAGGCTCGTCAATACAAGCGCGCAGATCAATACCTGCTGAGCCGTCAGTGGCGCGCGTAGGTAGCGAAAAGGCTGGGTCGTCGATTACTTTTGAGTTTAATACTTTCACTTGTACAGTTTGCATCATTTGTCCTAATACTTTTATGAATTAAAATGGCTGTTTTAAGATTATGTTTGAGTCCTTTATCAAGGTTAGCAGTTCGCTGATGCCCTTGCTGATGCCATTGATGACTACATCTGAGCGAACACGAAGCGAAAAGGGCGCTAAAGTATCAAGAGACTTGCGAGCCCCAAAAACGACATAAAGCCGACGATATCAGTGACCGTCGTCAAAATAACCGAAGCGGAAAGGGCAGGGTCGATATTCATGCGTTTGAGTAGCAGCGGAATACTGATGCCCGAGACATTAGCCGCAGTCATGTTAATAGCGATAGCGCAGCCAATTACCGCGCTAATCTTACCATCTTGAAACCACAACTGCGCAATACCTGCCATAATAATGGCCCAGATAATACCGTTTATCGCGCCGACCCACAGCTCTTTATTAAGCAACCAAACCCGATTAGAACCCCCGATTTGACCCATCGCCATACCGCGAATCACCACCGTCAAAGTCTGCGAGCCGGCGATACCGCCCATGCTAGCAACCACTGGCATCAAAATAGCTAGAGCGACTACTTGTGCGAGTACTTCCTCAAACTGACCGATGACCGCAGCAGCTAGCAGCGCGGTACCCAAATTAATACCGAGCCAAATACTACGGCTTTTTGCACTATCTAGGATAGGCGCAAACAGCTCATCGTCTTGGCTGACACCTGCTAGGTTACGCATAGTGCTATCGACATCATCTTGAATAATCTCCATGATGTCTTCGCCATTTAATTGTCCGACCAGCTCACCAAAGTCGTTAATCACAGGCGCAAAGCGGATATCTTCTGAGCGAAAAATAGCGGCGGCATCAGTGATATCTAATCTATCATTGATAGTAATGGCGTTATCGATAAAGTCAGCGACTAAAGCCTGCTGATCGTGTTTAATTAAGTCAACTAAGCTAAGTAGGCCCAAGAGCTGCTGGCTTTGATCGACGACCAATAGCTCTTGGCTTTGATCATCAAGCAGATCTATATTGTCTCGTAGCCAGCCTTGTACGTCAGCCAAGCTAATATCGTCATGTACCTGAATGATATCAGGATCCATATAGCTGCCCACTTCCCAGTCGGCATAAGTATCCAGCTTATTGACCTGAACGCGAACGTCTTCATCTAAGGTCGCCATGACTGATGAGCGTACGGTATCAGTCACAGTCTCCAAAATCTCGGAGATATCTTGCGCATCGAGATCTTGAGTGAATAAGGAGATTTCTTTGGAGGAGACGTTTTCAAGTAAAGGCTGGCGCGTCTCATCTTCAAGCTCAGCGAGCACTTCGCCTTTGAGCTCCTCTGGCACATGCGTCCAAATCAGGTGCCGATCTTGGATAGGGAAAGACTCTAGCAAGTTAGCAATCTCGTACTCTGATTGCTTAGCGAGGAATTCAACAATCTCTTTGGAAGCTTCTTTTGCGACTAACTCTTGCAGGTACAGCAGCTTATATTCTGCACTATATTCTAACGGATTATAGTCTGCCGGTAGGGTGGTGGCGCGTTCAGAATTAGGCGTAGGTGCAGACATAACAGTTCCAAAAGTGATGACAGGTTAAAGACAGTAGTAAGGCTAATGCACTGCTAACGATTACCCAGTAGTGCTCGAATATTGGCTAGATACTCATCAGCGACAGCGGCGGGATCTTTGGTGGCTTTTTTCTTTTTCGCCTTAGCGGGCCAATCGATATGATCTTCTGGCAGCTCATCCAAAAACCGCGACTCGGAGGTGACGCGCATCTGCCCACCGGCACGGCGCTGAGCGGCTAGGGTCAAAGTCAGCTCGCGGCGCGCCCGAGTGATACCGACGTACATCAAGCGCCGCTCTTCCTCAATGGTTTCGCTGAGGATTGAGTTGCGGTGCGGCAGCATCTCTTCCTCAAGACCCATGATATAGACGTAGTTAAACTCAAGGCCCTTTGCCGCGTGCAGCGTCATCAGGTTGACTTTATTGGTATTCTCTTCTTCTTGCTGCTGCTCGAGCATATCAAGCAGTACTAATTTACGAATGATAGTATCGATAGTGCGATCTTCATCGTCTTCAGCGCGATTGATCAAGGACTGAATACTGGTATAAAGCATCTCGATATTATCGATGCGGTTTTTTTCTTGCTGCGGGGTTTTTGCGTCACTACGTACAAAATCAATATAGCCGGTCTCATCAATCATTTGCCGAACGATAGGAACCGGGTCAGGATGTTGATCAAGCTCACGAGTATAGTGTTCGATAAAGTCGCCAAACTCTTTTAGCGTACCATAAGCTTTACTCGGTAATACATGACTTAAACCGCCATGAGTACACGAAGCAAGTAGCGAGATACTGTGCTCTTGCGAGAACAGGCCTAGTTTTTCGAGGGTCGCAGGCCCCATACCGCGTTTTGGCGTGTTAATGATGCGCAAAAAAGCACTGTCGTCTTCGGGATTTAGAATCAAGCGCAGATAGCCCATGATATCTTTAATCTCGCTACGCGAAAAAAACGACTGACCGCCTGATAATTTATAAGGGATTTGTAGCTGACGCAGATTCGCCTCTAGCATTCGCGCCTGAAAGTTACTGCGATACAGCACCGCGTAGTCTTCCCACTCATTACCAAAACGCAGTTTATGCGTGGCGATCTCTTTGGCGACGCGCTCGGCTTCATCATCGTCATTGCGGCAGTTAATAATACGAATTTTTTCGCCTTCACCTTTATCTGACCACAGTTTTTTCTCGAATAGATGCTCGTTATGGGTAATGACCGCGTTGGCCGACGTTAGGATACGACTGGTAGAGCGGTAATTTTGCTCAAGCATGACAATCTTGAGTTTTGGAAAGTCTTCTTTGAGCAGCGCCATATTTTCAGGTTTGGCACCGCGCCAAGCGTAGATAGACTGGTCATCATCGCCCACCACGGTGAAGCGTCCCTGCGGCCCAACGAGATATTTAATCATTTCATACTGTGCGGTATTGGTATCTTGATACTCGTCGACTAATAAATAGCGAATACGGTTTTGCCACTTGTCACGCAGCTCGCGATTTTCACGCAGTATCTTGGTTGGCAGCACGATCAAATCATCAAAATCCACGGCGTTATAAGCGCGCAAGTTACGCTCATATAAGGCGTAAAGCGTGGCAAAAATCATATCTTCAGGATCATCAAGCGTTTCCATCGCTTGCTCGGGCTCGACCAGATCGTTTTTCCAATCGGAGATCATCTTAATGGCTTTACCCACCAACTCACGGCTCTCAGCGCCTGATAAATTATCGCGCATCATCAGCTCCATAAGCAGGCGCTTACTATCATCGCTATCCATGATAGAGAAGTTACCCTTGAGCGGAGTATGAATGAGCTCATAACGCAAAAACTGCAAGCCAAATTGGTGAAAGGTTGAGACCGTTAGCCCGCGGGTCTTCTCACTAGGCAGTAATTTGCTGACCCGTGCTTTCATCTCGCGCGCCGC
Organism: Psychrobacter sp. Ps3; assembly: GCF_022129275.1. Lineage (NCBI taxonomy): Bacteria > Pseudomonadati > Pseudomonadota > Gammaproteobacteria > Moraxellales > Moraxellaceae > Psychrobacter > Psychrobacter sp. Ps3. The sequence goes on along the minus strand of NZ_JADQAL010000015.1, from coordinate 36,940 downwards.
TTTATTGGTAAAGGTTACCGCCGTGATACGCTCGGCTGGCGTATTACACTCTTCGATAAGATAAGCAATCTTACGGGTAATCACTGAAGTTTTACCCGAGCCTGCGCCAGCCAATACCAGTAGCGGCCCTGATACATAGAGCATGGCTTCTTGTTGTCGAGGATTGAGTTGACTCATAGATTACCTTTTGGACAGAGGTTACGAACGCGAGATAGCAAGGATCACAAATTTTAGTAATAAAATTCGGTAGATAACGGGTTGATAGCTGACAGAAGCTATCAAAATTAGGTGAGCTATTATAAAGCAAAAGCGCTGACTTTTGGGAGCAGATAGCTAACGGAGTGTGCATAAAAAAGCGCCAACTGAACGAAACCAATTGGCGCTATTTTGTTTTATTGGACTTAATATCTTGACTCCATATTAAGCATTATTCAACTGCCGAGCTGCCTCTAATGCAAAGTAAGTCAAGATACCATCGGCACCGGCGCGGCGAAAACCAATAAGCGATTCTAGGATCACCGCATCAGTCAGCCAGCCGTTTTGAATAGCTGCCATGTGCATCGCGTATTCACCAGAGACCTGATAAGCAAAAGTCGGTACGCCAAAGGTGTCTTTGACTTCACGGATCAGATCGAGATAGGGCTGACCAGGCTTAATCATCACCATATCTGCGCCCTCATTGATGTCCATCGCCACTTCGTGCAAAGCTTCAGCGCGGTTACCAAAGTCCATCTGATATTGTTTTTTATGACCGCCTTTTAGGTTGCCGGCGCTACCGACTGCATCACGGAACGGCCCATAATAAGCAGAAGCGTATTTGGCAGAATAAGCCATGATAGCGGTATTGACAAGACCTTCGCTTTCAAAGGCATCACGCATGGCTTTGATACGGCCATCCATCATATCACTTGGAGAGATGATATCAGCGCCAGCTCTAGCATGGACGAGTGCTTGCTTGACCAGCACCTCAACGGTGTCATCATTGACCACATAACCACTGTCATCAAGCAAGCCGTCTTGACCGTGTGACGTATAAGGGTCGAGCGCCACATCGGTCATCACCACCATCTCAGGCACTGCGTCTTTTAGTGCTGCTACGGCACGCGCGCTTAGTCCATTCTCATCATAGGCCGCTTTGCCATCAGGAGTTTTTAGCGAGTTGTCAATAACAGGGAAAATATCGATAGTCGTCACGCCCTCGCTTAAGAGCTCTTTGGCATAATTAATCAATAGGTCTATCGATAAGCGCTCAACGCCCGGCATACTGGCGATGGCCTCGCGCTGATTACTACCTTCTAATACAAATACTGGGGCTATGAAATGTTTGGGGTGAAGCTCGACTTCACGAATCATAGCACGGATATTATCGTTATAGCGTAAACGGCGCAGGCGAGTCTCGGGGAATTGACGATTAAACGTATAAGACATTGTTTTTTCCTTATTATTAGTTTTAGTAAGTTTGAGGGGGTAATCATTAAATAAGTAAAGCATCAGATGCAGCTAAAATTTTTAGCTTTTATATATAGCTACTATCTATATATAACTACTAAAGGTAGCACATAACAACAAAAAGCCCCACCAAGAAGGTAGAGCTAATTGTTATAAAAATAATACGCTAGCTAGTTACCAGATGTTATATAACCATCTTTATGGAGTGACAATCTGTGGCACTGGTACTTGCTCAGTAGGTGTCTCTTCAGTCAATACCCCAACCGCTGCATCAGCGTCGTTGTCATTATCGATATCGACAATCGCAGTCGGCTTAAAGTCAACCTTCACAGGCGTCTGTGCTTGTTTGATAGCGGCGGCTTCTGGTGCTGCAGCTACTCGCGCTGAGCTAGCAGCGTCGATAGCATAGGCCGCTTGCGACTCGGCATCTTTGGTTAATAAAGTACCAACTTGGGCCAAGTTAGTATATTGCGGAACCGGAATCGCGACAGGTGTATCGAGATTGGCACCGCCGCCAAGCGCTTGATATAGCTCGATTTGACTGATGATTTTTTGTAGCTCTAAGTCTAGAATGCCTTGTTGAGTGTCAAACAATGAGCGCTGAGCATCAAGGACATCGAGATAGTTTGAGATACCAGCTTTAAAGCGCGCATCAGCAATCTCATAAGTCTGATCAAAGTTATCTTGCAGGCGGTACTGAGCTGCGAGCTGCTCGCCTAGAGTTGCGCGAGTAGCGAGCACATCGGAGACCTCACGGAACGCCGTTTGAATTGAGCGCTCATAGCTGGCAAGCGTTTGTTCGCGCTCGATTTGTGCGACATCGTAGTTTGCATCCAAACGCCCAGCATCAAAGATGGGTACGCTGATATTAGGGCCAAATGACCAGCCGACTGCATCATTATCGAACAAGTCGCTCAAGCCATCGCTACGGACACCAACGCTACTGGCTAAGCTTATCGTTGGGAAATAAGCGGCACGGGCGACAGCGATATTTGCGCCCGCGGCTTTTAGATCGTATTCCGCTTGTAATACATCAGGGCGATAGCGTAGCAGCTCACTTGGCAAGCCGGCACTAAACACCTCGTGATTGGTGATATTGCTAACCGCAGGGGCTGGGATAAGCTCAGTAGGTACCGGCGCTCCTAATAAGAACTGCAGAGCATTTCTGGAGGTCAAAATACTGCTTTGCGCACGTAGTACCGCAAGTCTTGCACTCTCTAAAGCTGCTGCAGATTGCAAGGAAGGCAGCTTAGGATCAATACCGGCTTTAAAGCGCTCTTGCGCAATAAACAACGAGCGCTCACGGCTCTCAACAGTTGCCTCGGCGAGTTTGAGCTGCGCTAAGCTATAGCTAAGATTCGCGTAGCTCTGCGCGATATTACTAATCAGGCTAATTTGAATAGAGTCTTTGGCTGCCGTCGTTGACAAAAATCTCTGCAACGCTTGATCTTTTAGGCTATCGATTCGGCCCCAAAAGTCCAGCTCATAGCTTGCCAAACCGAGATTGACACTGTAGCTATCTGTCGTCTGTCTACCGCCAGTACTGCCAAAAGGCGTCTCAACGCGCGGAGAGGATTGGCTTTGGCGTGAATAACCTGCCTGACCATTGATAGTTGGCAAGTCGTTGATATCGGTAATACGATACTGCGCTCGCGCTTTTTCGATAGCCAAACGGGCACTCTCAAAGTCTTTATTATTGCTAAGACCTAAAGCGATTAACCTTTTAAGACGCTCATCGCTATAAAAATCCTGCCAACGCTGTCCGGCGATACTAGGCTGCTCAGAGGTGCTGACAGTCTCATCACCAAAAGCGCCATAAGCTTGCTCGATCGACAGGTTAGGCTCAGCGAGAACGGGGCTTGTATCTGCTTTAGGGATAGTATTACAAGCGGCCATACTCAGAGCCAAAAAGCTCAGGCCAAGTAGGCGCGATGATTTACCAGTAGCTAGTAAAGCTTTAGAGCTTACCGCTCTTACGGCTGAGTTAGAGGTTAAGAATAAAGAACTCATTGTGTATTATCTCCAAAGCTTACAGGCTGATAACTCGCAGGAGGAGTTAATGATTGCTTATCTTCTGTAGGGGCAGATGGGACCGGATTATCACCGCCGCCGTTACCACTTGGATGGTTATCATCATCATCCCCTTTACCATTGTGAGCTTCATTGCCCTTATAAGGGAACATGCTGCGTACCCAAATATAGAACATCGGAATAAAGAAGATACCTAGTAAAGTGGCACTAACCACACCACCTACGACACTGGTACCAATAGCAGTTTGGCTGCCTGACCCTGCGCCAGTAGCTATGGCTAATGGCACAACACCGATACCAAAGGCAAGCGAGGTCATAATAATTGGACGTAGACGTTGTCGCGCTGCGGTCATGACGGCCTCTCTGAGACTATAGCCTTCTTCTTGGTGCTCTTTGGCAAATTCAATAATCAAGATGGCGTTTTTGGCGGACAAACCAACGACGGTGAGTAGACCCACTTGCAAGTAGATGTCGTTAGCAAAACCGCGTAACCACGTAAATATCACCGCACCCAATACCCCAAGTGGAATAACCAATAGGACAGAGAAGGGGATAGACCAGCTCTCATAAAGCGCAGCTAGACATAAGAAGACAACTAGAATCGATAGCGCATAAAGCATAGGAGCTTGCGAGCCTGATTTTTGTTCTTCAAGTGATAACCCAGTCCATTCGTAACCGATACCTTCAGGGAGCTGACTGATCATGTTCTCCATAGCTGACATGGCTTCACCAGTACTAAGACCAGGTGCCGCATTACCTTGAATATTCATCGAAGGTAAGCTGTTATAACGAGTCAAACGCGGTGAGCCTGACTGCCATTCGCTACTTGAGAAAGCATCGAAAGAGACCATGTTACCGGTTTCGCCGCGCACATACCACTTGCCGATGTCATCAGGATTGGTACGGCTACTGGCTTCACCTTGAACATAGACACGCTTGATACGGCCACGATCGATAAAGTCATTGATGTAGCTTGAGCCCCAGGCGGTCGAGATAACGCTATTGATACTGCCTAAAGATAGACCATAAGCGGCGGCTTGTTCTTGATTGATATTGACTTTGAGCTGCGGTGCATCTTCTTGACCATTAGGACGTACGCCTGCCACATTTTCGTTTTGTGCAGCCATACCTAGCAGCATATTACGGGCTTCGAGTAGGCCATCATGACCGAGATTGCCCACATCTTGTATCATCAAATCAAAACCACTAGCATTACCAAGCTCAGTAATCGCAGGCGGTACGATAGCAAAAACTTGCGCTTCATTTAACTGGGTAAAGAAATAACCCATGGCGCGATCTGCTACCGCTTGTGCGGTATTCTCTTCCCCAGAGCGCTCCTCCCAATCTGACAGTCGAACGAATGCCAGACCCATGTTTTGGCCTTGACCTGCAAAACTAAAACCAGCAACGGTAAAGACAGAGGCAATATTGTCGCCTTCTTGCGTGTCGTAATAATTACTGACTTTATCGAGCACGTCTTGTGTTTCATCTAGCGTGGAGCCAGCAGGAAGCTGGACTAAGGTGAACATAATACCTTGGTCTTCTTCTGGCAAAAACGAACCTGGAATACGCAAGAACACCACTGCCATAATACCGATGATGGCGGCATAGCCGATCAGGTACAACCACTTAAAACGAATACTTTTGCCGACGAAGTTTTCATAAGAGCGGCTTAGCTTAAAGAAGCCGCGGTTGAACCAGCCAAAGAAGCCTTTTTGTTGTTCAGTACTGCCTTTTTCATGGCTCTTACCACGTTTTAGCAAGGTCACACATAGGGCAGGGGTGAACACCAATGCCACCATGGCTGACAGCGCCATGCTCGTGATCAAGGTGATAGAGAACTGACGATAAATAACACCTGTCGAGCCGCCAAAGAAGGCCATCGGTACAAATACGGCAGACAAAATCAGCGCAATACCAATAACGATCTTACTGATCTCGCCCATCGACTGAACGGTGGCATCTTTGACCGAAATATCAGGGTTTTCTTCTAATATTCGCTCGACGTTTTCGACAACAACGATCGCATCATCAACCAGTAGACCGATGGAGAGTACCATCGCAAACATCGTCAAGACGTTAATACTAAAGCCTGCGATATACAGTACAGCAAAAGTACCTAGCAAAACGACAGGAACGGCAAGAGTAGGAATGATGGTGGCGCGCCAGTTCTGCAAGAAGACAAACATCACGATAAAGACGAGTACAATCGCCTCGATAAGCGTATGGACCACTTGCTCAATAGACAAACGCACAAACGGCGTGGTGTCATAAGGCACAACAGAGATAAGGCCTGCTGGGAAGTTGGTTTCTAGCTCGGCCATACGTGCGCCGACCGCCTCACGGGTCTCTAGCGCGTTTGCGCCTGCAGCCAATGAGATACCTAGACCTGCCGCTTCTTGACCGTTATACAAGGAGATGACGCTATAGTTTTCACTACCAATCTCTACGTCTGCGACGTCACCGAGACGTACCTGCGCGCCTGAGCTGTCTGTCTTTAGTAGAATGTTTCTAAACTCTTCTGGAGTCTGTAGATAGCTTTGTACACTGACGGTGGCATTGATAACCTGCTGATCAGTGTCGGCTGGTGCCTGTCCTAATTGACCAGCTGAGACTTGTGCGTTCTGCGCGCGTACAGCGCTGACCACGTCAGATGGCATCATGTTGTAGCTACGCAAGCGCGCAGGATCTAACCAAATACGCATGGCATAAGAGGAGCCAAACACTTGCACTTCACCCACACCTTCAACACGACTGATCGAATCGAGAACATTGGAGTTGATATAATCGGCAATATCGGCCCGATCCATACTACCGTCTTCAGAGACAAAAGCCTGCACCATTAAAAAGCTGCTGGAGGACTTATTGACGTTGACACCTTGACGCTGAACAGCCTCAGGCAGCGCGCTCATCGCCGCTTGCAGTTTATTTTGTACTTGTACTTGCGCGGTATCAGGGTCGGTACCGTTCTCAAAGGTAAGCGTCACTGAAGCGCTACCGTTTGAGGAGCTCGACGATGACATATACATCAGACCATCAAGGCCCTTCATACGTTGCTCAATGATCTGCACCACAGAGTTTTCGACCGTTTGCGCGTTTGCACCAGGATAAGTGGCACTAACAGAAACGGTGGGCGGTGCGATACGCGGATACTGCTCAATCGGCAAATTAACAACCGAGATTACCCCGATAAGCATGACCAAAATGGCCAACACCCATGCAAAAATAGGGCGATCAATAAAAAAACGTGACATAGTATATCCCTAGGTCTTCCTATCTTTGAATGGAATTAATTAGCGGTGGTAGCAGTGTCCTGCTCAGAAGTGTCATCAGCTACCGTTTTCGCAGCTTGCTGTGGTGTTTTGGCGGTAGGCGGTGCAGATGCACCATTAGCGTTTTCTAACGGCTTGACCACGACCTCCTGCTCAGGCTTAACTTTAGAGCCGCCTATAACCACTAGCTTATCGCCACTACTTAAGCCATCGGTGACCACCCATTGACCATCATAAGTACCATTAATGGTAACGGGACGGACTTGGATTTGATTGTTTTCATCAACGATGTAGACTTGTGAATCGCCTCTAGGCGTGCGCATTACAGCGCTTTGCGGCACTAAGGCTGCATTAGGAATGACGCTTTGAGTCAGACGCGCTGAGACATACATACCTGGCAGTAGCACGTTATTAGGATTAGGGAAAATAGCTCGTAGAGTCACCGCGCCAGTAGATTGATCGACTTTAGCTTCAGACAGCGCAAGCTTGCCACGCACTGGATACACTGAGCCATCTTCTAGGACCAGCTCGACAGAGTTCATACCCGCCTGCGCTTTACCTTCAGCTATCTGCTGACGAAGCTGCAATAGCTCAGATGACGACTGACTGATATCGACATAGATAGGGTCTAAGCGCGAAATCGTCACCAAAGGCTCAGATTGACTGGCGTTAACTAAGGTTCCTGCAGTAACGCTTGAGCGGTCACTACGACCAGTTAAAGGGGCGCGTACGATAGTACGATTGAGATCCAAAGCGCTAGCATCTAAGTTTGATTGCGCGGTTTTAATCCCAGCCTCAGCGCTTCTAATGCTCGCTTCAGTTTGTCCGACTGCAGCGCGAGCACTCTCTAGAGCCGCTTGCGCTGTACGCACTTGAGTTTGCGCTTGGTCATATTGCTGCTTGGAGATAGCGTCAATCTCAACCAAGCCTTTTAGACGCTGAAAGTCATTTATCGCTTGTGCTAATGAGGCTTGGCGACTGGCTAGCTCTGCTTTAGCATTGGCATTATTGGCGATAGCGGTTTGGCGATTAGCCTGTGCTTGCGCGACCGCCGCTTGACCACTAGCGACCGAGGTCGTGTAGTTGTCAGTATTGATACGATAAAGCGGCTGGCCTTTTTTGACGTTACTGCCTTCACGGAACAGTACTTCGTCAATTACGCCGCTGACTTGAGGGCGTACATCAGCCGTCTGATAAGCGGCAGTACGACCAGAGAAAGTCTGAACTTGAGGCACAGTATCGAAGCTGACAGTTTGGACGTTGACGACAGCGGGCGGCATCTGCTGCTGAGCGTTTTCACCCGCAGCGGCGTCTTCTTTATTGTCACAGCCGACCAGTACTGTAGCCGATAGTACAGATGCTATTACAAGCGCAAGATAAGAATGCTTCATCAAGGTCCTCGGTAGAGTAGTAAAATATAGAATAAATGGTATAGAGGTAGAGCGTATCATAATCAAAAAATAGCTTATTTTTCGAAGAGCAATAATAAACTTTATAGAAGTTTATAGCCAAAAAATAAGAAGCTATTGATAAAATTGATAAATAGGGCAGTACCGCTAGCTAGTTATAGGACGTCAAGTAAATTTAAGGCGTTATTATAAACTATAGGGTTTACCCCGCAGTCAAGTGATTCACGATAGGAAAGCTGACAAAAACTGACCGCACTGTGCTCGCTGAGTAAATAAAATCCCGCCATAGTAACCGCTACACCAACCAGCAGCTAATAAGAAGATATACAACCCGCTATGCAAATTTATTGTAATTTTTTGTTATAATTGTAAAGCCATAGTGTTATTGAGGTTTTAAAACCGCCAAAAATCTGCTTTGTCAACAAATTGACTAATTTATCAACCCCTAATTATGACCTTTAAAGTATAGCGACTTAAACCAGTCAGTAGCCTCTAATGAGCGTGGTCAATCAGTATTTAACCATTAAAAAATCCTGACACAATTATAGTGCCGTCAGGATTTATGAAACTTAAAGAAAGGTAACTATTTGCTGACACACCCGTTTTAAGAGGGTGTCTTTTTAGAGACTGTTGCTTTTGATCAATGAATATTTATGGCTCGGTTGCTCAAAAACGCTGCTAAAAAATGAGCCGTCTCAATTAGCTAATAACACAGACGATTCATATGTCATTATACCAATCGTGCGCTAGCGAGCTCAGTCAGCTGGTACAGACCTTGACGATAACGGTTGTCAGGCAGTGTGCCTAGTGCTTGCTGGGCCAATCTCGTCTCCTCTAGTGCACGCTGTTTACAGTAATCTAATGCGCCGGAGCTGCGGACGAGCTCGATAAGCTGCTCAGCATTCGGCGTTTTCCCCGTTTGTACGGCGATACGCAGCTGCTCATAATCTTGCTTGTCGCTGTCTTTGAGTAGCTCAAGCGCCTTAATAGTCGGTAGCGTTGGCTTACCTTCACTCAAATCATCGCCTAAGTTTTTGCCCATCAGCTCACTATCGCCGCTGTAATCAAGCACATCATCGATAATCTGGAAGGCATTACCAAAATGCTGACCAAAATCAGCTAGGGCTTGTAGATGCTGCTCTTGTCCTTGCAAAATAGCCGCGCCTTGGGTCGCCATCATAAATAGGCGTGAGGTCTTACCGTCGATAATATTGAGATAGTCGGTCTCTGTCGCCGCTGGATTATGCTGATGCTGTAATTGTAATACCTCACCTTCAGCGATATCACAAGTGCCATCAGAGAACAGCTTTAGCAGCTCTAAGCTTTGAAAGCCAACCAATAAGTTAAAGGCGCGAGCGATCAAATAGTCGCCCACTAATACTGCAGTGGCATTATCCCAAGTGGCATTAGCAGTGGGCTTGCCGCGGCGCTGACCAGATTCATCGATGACATCGTCATGTACTAACGTGGCCGTATGCAGCATCTCCGTAATAGCGGCTAGATGCATCGCTTGTTCGCTTGGCGCATCGTTGAACATACGCGCGCACAATAGGGTAATAAGCGGGCGCATGCGTTTGCCACCGGCATCAATCACATGCTTTGAGACGCTCATCACCAATTGTACTTTTGAATTGAGACTACCAAAGACTTGCTCATCCATAATGTCAAAATCATGAGCGACGATGCTTTGAATGTCCGTATAATTAGGCGCTTGAGATGCAAGGTCTGAAGAAGCTAAAGAAGTGCTGGTCATAATATAGAGTCGTATTTATTAGATGGGTTTTAAGATTTGCCTATAATAGCACAGCCTATTTAGTTAATTGGTGACTAATATGTGTTATTGGTTTTAGTCACTAGACCGCAGCCGGCTCATTGCTATCGACAATATTGCGTCATAGCGTCAGACTAAGTGAAATTTATAGAGTAGTTGCTAAGTAATAGCTATTAAGCCGTCTCAATAAAAACAGAAATAGCTATTGAATAAGTATGGAATAAAATAAGCTATATGTTATTGATTTAATGAGCTATAATACTACGCTTAAGGCTAGCTAGGCTATCGCTATGATTATTAAAATGATAAGACCTAATACGCGCTGCTAAAACCAGACAATTGGCTTGCTTTTATCATTCAGAAAACGTAAAATAACGCCTTTAATTTTTCCCTGTCGTGTTCGTTATTGAAGCGTAGGTATAATATCTACCACGGCACACGGGTTAAACGGAGTCAGACAATGTACGCAGTAATCAAAAGTGGTGGTAAGCAGCACCGTGTCGTAGCCGACGAATTGCTAAGAGTTGAATTGCTTAAAGCAGAGAAAGGCGAAACAATCAAATTTGAAGATGTTTTAATGGTTGTTGACGGCGATGACGTAAAAGTCGGTCAACCAATCGTTGACGGCGCAAGCGTAGAAGCCGAAGTGGTTGAGCATGGTCGCGGTGAAAAAATCCGTATCATCAAGCACAACCGCCGTAAGCATTATCACAAAGAGCAAGGTCACCGTCAGTGGTACACCTTGTTAAAAATCAAAGCGATTAATGCTTAATTAGCTATTATCATTTATTGATAATAAATAGCGCACTAAAAGCTTAAGAGTTATCACCTCAGTGATAAGTCATATTAACAAGGAGAATTATCCATGGCACATAAAAAAGCTGCCGGCTCAACCCGTAACGGTCGTGACTCAAACCCAAAAATGCTTGGTGTAAAAATCTTTGGTGGTCAAACCATCACTGCTGGTAACATCATCGTTCGTCAACGTGGTACAGAATTCCACGCAGGCGAAGGCGTTGGCATGGGTCGTGACCATACTTTATTTGCACTAAATGATGGTGTGGTAAAGTTTGAGACCAAAGGTAAATTTAACCGTCGCTATGTGACTGTTGAAAGCGCCTAATCATTGATATTGCCTGCGTTTTTAATAATTCGCTGATGGCTAAATGATTAAAAATTCCCTATTGCCTATTTGGTAGTAGGGTTTTTTTATGGCTGGACTTAATCCGTCTTAGTAGCAGTTACAAGCGTGTATGGCAGGCGTAGTAATTATTGCAAATCATGTCTAGGCGCGTAATAAAAAAACTGGCAGACTGTCTTCATTGCTTAATAGCGTAGCTTAAAAGACTACTTATTCAAAGCGAGTGTTCAAAACCTAAGTTTGCAAAATGTATGCAAGATTAATGACATAAAAGAGCGCAGTTGCTATTAAGACTTATCATTACCTTTAAATGATGACTCATTTTTATTTTATAACTTTAGAGAGGATAATTACGATGACAGTGAGTAAGCAAGAGACAATGAAGCCAACTACAAAACAAAAAATAATGAGTGGCGCATTAGCAGGCGTGCTTATGACCAGCTTAGGAGTAGCTGCGCCTATGGTCGCTATGACTCAAACGGCGAATGCTGCGCCAGCAGATAGCCTACAAGCGGCCAAGCGTTTAAATCGCTTATTGACAAACACTAAGAGCATGAGCGCCGATTTTTCACAAACCACAAAAGGCGCTAATAGTGGCACTTTTAAAGGGTCAATGAGCGTGCAGCGCCCGAATAACTTTCGCTGGGAGACAAAATCACCGTCTCAACAGCTTATCGTCGCTAATGGTAGTACCATGTGGGTGTACGACAAGGACTTAGAGCAAGCGACTAAGCAGACGGTAGATAGCCAAGTGGGTAATACGCCAGCGCTATTATTATCAGGCGATCCCAATAAAATCGCCCAGAACTTCAAAATCACCCAACCTTACGCCAATAAAAACTACTATGTGCTCTATCCAAAAGCGAGTGATGCGAGTTTCAAAAACTTATCTATGAGCTTTAGTGGCGGCAAGCCTGTGATGATGGTACTCAATGATAATTTAGGACAAACCACGTCTATCAAGTTTAGTAACATCAAGCTCAACCCTAATTTGGGTAATGGCCAATTTAAATTCACCCCGCCTAAAGGTGTTGATGTCATCAATCAATAAGTACTGCTGATTGTTTATGAATCAATAAAAGATAGGTGTTGTATAGAGGGAGCAGACCGATGTAAGGTCTGCTCCTTTTTTATCATCTAGCGCCGTAAAACCACGTCCTTCTAGGGCGTGGATATCAGGCGTCAGTCATTGTCGCCCAGTATGGCGAACCCCTTGATAACCAAATACATTGAGATCATAATTATTCCATGAAAACGCTCAAGCTACGCATCAAAGACAAACACGCCACTCAGCTCAATATCTTAGCTGGTGCAGTTAATTTTGTCTGGAATTACGTCAATGAGCTAAGTTTTAAACATTTACAGCGCACGGGCAAATTCTTTTCAGCTTATGATTTGGCCGCTTATACCAAAGGTAGTGGCGAGTATTTAAACTTGCATAGCCAAACCTTGCAAGCGATTAGTGAGGTTCACGCTAAATCCCGTAAACAGTTTAAAAAAGCCAAACTCAACTGGCGTACCAACAACCCAAAGGCCAAGAGAAGAAGTTTGGGCTGGATTCCGTTTAAAAAGACCGCCATTAAGCATATCAGTACGCGCCAAAGCGGTAAAAAGTCTCTAAAAAGCACCCTGCAATTTAGCTTAGCTAACCGTCAAAAGCTCACAATAGACCTATGGGATAGCTATAACCTCTCGCTCTACAACATCAATACTTGCGAATTGGTACAAGACAATCGCGGCTACTGGTATGCCTGTATCACCGTTAAAGAATTTCCAAAGACTAAGTGTGGCACTGGCCAAGTTGGTATTGATCTAGGCTTAAAAGAGTCTGCTACCACATCAAACAGCGACAAGCTAACTATTAGGCAGACCCAAAAATGGGCTAAAAAGCTTGCTATCGCTCAACGTGCTAAGAATAAAAAACGTGTTAAAGCAATCCACGCAAAAATTAAAAACACAAGATTAGACTTAATTCATAAATTTACCACCAAGCTTGTTAAAGATAACAGCTTAATTGTGGTCGGTGATGTTAAATCCCGCTCATTTACAACTAAAAAAACCAACCTAGCTAAGTCTACATACGATGCAGGATGGTTTGAGATCAAACGACAACTGGAATATAAATGCAAGCATGCAGGTTGTCGTTTTGAGATGGTAAATGAGAGTTACACTACCCAGACCTGCTCGTACTGCCTTAAAATAAGTGGCAGTAGTCCGAAAGGTAGAGCAGATCTTGGAATAAGAGGATGGACTTGTGCTGAGTGTGGCACAGTGCATGATAGAGATATTAATGCCGCTAAGAACATCCTTGCGGTCGGGCTTGACCGTCTAGCTGTAGGAATCCCCTCGGTTTAGCGAGGGGAGGAAGTCAATGTGTTGACTCGTCACATTTGGCAGGTTGCAATTGAGGGGATTTGGTTTACAATAACCGCGTAATTTGACGCTTACTCTAAGCTTTGAGCGGCCGTTTTTGAATAAAGATATTAGCGGTTCATCCGTACTATAAGTTGCTAAGTTTTGACGGTGATAGATAAGGAAGTTAGCTAGCATAAACTAGCGTACTAAAGGAAGATAGTAAAAATGCTGTAACATGGGTAGTGGATGGATTGATATATTTTGTAGCATATAAAATGACCGTGCAATACAGTGAAAAACTGGCTTTTGAGCGTTGATATGCGTATAGTGTGTAAACCGTTTACGCCAGTTATCGCGCCATTATTGACTGTAGGTAATGAGTTATTAAATCAATTAAATGTCACAATATGATATTGATTTAATAAATTCACTTTTACTTTATACCAAGGGGTTGATGACCAGCTTTTATCTGAGCCTAGGGCTAGATAAACCTAAATTCTGTGTCCTCTCTTTTTTGGTGTCAATGATCTTGATAATTGGTCATTACCAGCACAGTGAACCTGTGTTTTCGTCTGCGTTACGGTGCTTGATAGAATTGTTGTTTTAGGATATTGGCTGCATAGCCTTCATGCTCCTCTTAATGATAAGAGGTTCTGTATCCTAACCATGGTTTATCAAGTCCTGACACTCGATTGGGTGAGGAGCAAGTATTATCATGTCTGCCTTTAGTTGGTCAGCAGTTGCCTTTATTTTAGCCGCCATCGGTCTGGTTGTCTTTATGTTGACCGTACCGCGCTTGCTTGGCGGGCGCTCAAAAGGCTTACAAAAAGAAGAGATATTTGAGGCGGGTGTTGTCGGAGCTGGCAATGCCCGCATTCGTTTGTCTGCCAAATTCTACCTAGTAGCGATATTCTTCGTTATTTTCGATCTAGAAGCCTTATACCTATACGCTTATTCGGTCTCAGTCCGCGAGACAGGCTGGCTAGGCTTTGCTGCGGCTGCGATATTCATCGGGGTGCTCATCGTCGGTCTTATCTATGAGCTTAGCTTAGGGGCTATGAACTGGTCACCTGCCGATAAACTGCGCAAAAAAGCACGTCTGCATGCAGCGCCTGCAGGGTTCAATCTAGCAGACATTACTAAGTTCAACGGTGTTGAAGAGTTGATGGTCGATCCGACGGGTAAAGTACCGGCGCAGTCATCGGGTCAGATTAATGTCTCAAATAGCATTGAGGCTAATCGTCGTCACTTGCAAAACATCGATCATATTAATACCACTGGTAATATCACTTCTGTCGATTTTGCCGCAGATGATGAACCTTCATAACGGTTTATGGGCGTTATTAATATGCAAATGAGTTATCACGCTTAAGATAACTTGGGCATCACCCGCTATTTTTTAGCAGTCGTAGCATTATATGCTTAAGAGTTAAAAGGCCTTAGTTTATAGCTGCTTAACTGCTCTTCATAAAAGGTTGTATGGTATGAAATATACACTAACCAAAGCCAATCCTGATGCAGATACCTATCCTGCGCAAACTCGTGAAACGGTTAATGATCCGTTAGAGGATGAGGTTCATAAAAATGTTTTTATGGGCCGCCTTGAGGATTTAGTACATTCGACTGCCAACTGGGGCCGTAAAAACTCACTTTGGCCTTTTAACTTTGGTACGTCTTGCTGTTATGTCGAGTATGCCACTACTTTGACCGCGGTACATGATTTGTCGCGCTTCGGTGCTGAGGTCATTCGGGCATCACCGCGTCAGGCGGATGTGATGATCGTCGCTGGTACTTGCTTTATCAAGATGGCACCGGTGATTCAGCGTCTGTATGAACAGATGCTTGAGCCAAAATGGGTGATCTCGATGGGCGCTTGTGCTAATTCAGGCGGCATGTACGATATCTATTCTGTAGTGCAGGGCGTTGATAAAATCATTCCCGTCGATGTATATGTACCAGGGTGTCCGCCGCGTCCAGAGGCACTGATCCAAGGTCTTATGTTATTGCAAGAGTCTATCGCCAAAGAACGCCGCCCGCTAGGCGTACATGTCAACGATCAAGGAATTTATCAGCCGCAGTTAACGGCTGAGCGTGATCGCAAGCAGGCGGATCGAATTGCGGTGAAAAATTTGCGTAGTCCAGATAGTATTTAGTCCGTGGACTATATTTAGCATAGTAATGCTTAGCGCAGTGATAATTGGCACAGTCTGGTTTTGATCAATCAGTTCCGCTCAAACGTTATGATTAATGAAGGAAGACAGCATTCATGGTCACGGTAGTCGAAAACAAAAACCCCAAGATAAAACCGGTACCAGCCGTCATCAGAGAGCTGGAGCATAAGTATGCAGGTAAGTTTGTGGTGCAGCATACTGTCGATGAGATTCCAACGGTTTGGGTCGCTCGCAGCGATCTGCTAGACATTTTACTGTTCTTGCGTAAGCTGCCAAAGCCCTACGTGATGCTCTTTGATCTATCGGCAATGGATGAGCGTCTGCGTCAGCATCGTGGTGATTTGCCAGAGAGCGACTTTACCGTGTTTTATCACTTGATGTCGCTTGAGCGCAACAGCGATGTACGTATCAAAGTCGCGCTCAATGAAGACGACTTAACTCTTCCAAGCGCCACCAAAATATGGCCCAATGCCAACTGGTATGAGCGTGAAGTTTGGGACATGTTCGGTATTGTCTTTAGTGGCCATCCGCACCTGACTCGTATTTTGTTGCCAAAATACTGGGAAGGTCATCCGCTGCGTAAAGAGTATCATGCGCGTGCGACTGAGTTTACGCCGTACTTTTTGAATACCGCTAAGCAGCAATACGAGCAAGAAAACTTACGGTTTGTGCCAGAAGAGTGGGGCATGAAGCGCTCGGGCCGCGATGAGGACTTTATGTTCTTGAACATCGGTCCTAACCACCCATCCGCTCATGGTGCGTTTCGCTTAGTACTACAGCTCGATGGCGAAGAGGTGATCGATTGTATTCCGGACATCGGCTACCATCACCGCGGCGCTGAAAAGATGGCTGAGCGTCAGACTTGGCATTCGTACATTCCCTATACCGACCGTATTGATTATCTTGGCGGGGTCATGAACGAGCTGCCGTATATCATGTCGGTTGAAAAGCTTGCCGGTATTACTATCCCTGATCGCGCGCAGACTATCCGAGTGATGATGAGCGAGTTTTTCCGCATTACTAATAACTTGCTCTATGTCGGTACCTTTATCCAAGACGCCGGCGGTATGACGCCAGTGTTCTATATGTTTACCGATCGCCAAAAAGCTTATGACGTCATTGAAGCGGTGACCGGCTACCGGATGCATCCGGCTTGGTTCCGTATTGGCGGGACAGCGGCAGATCTACCGCGTGGTTGGCAGCGCTTGGTTCGTGAGTTTTTGGAGTGGATGCCTAAGCGCTTGGACGAGTATGTCAAAGCGGCGCTACAAAACAGCGTGCTCAAAGGTCGGACCCAAAACGTAGCACAGTACAACGCCAAGCAAGCATTGGCTTGGGGCGTGACGGGTGCTGGCCTGCGGGCGACAGGGGTCGATTTTGATCTACGTAAAGCACGGCCTTATATGGGTTATGAGAACTTCGACTTTGAGGTGCCTATTGGCTATAACGGCGATGCGTATGATCGCTGTATGATTAAGATTGAGGAGATGCGCCAATCGATGCGTATCATCCGTCAGTGTATGGATCATATGCCGCAAGGGCCGTACAAAGCAGACCATCCACTAGCGGTGCCACCACCAAAAGATCGCACCCTAAATGATATCGAGACTTTGATTAATCACTTCTTGTCTGTCTCTTGGGGTCCTGTGATGCCAGCTGGTGAGTGCGCGACTATCGTTGAAGCGACTAAAGGCTTAAATAGCTATTATATTACCTCAGATCGCTCGACAATGAGCTACCGTACCCGTATTCGCACGCCGACGTTTGCGCACTTACAGCAGATGCCATCGGTGATTAACGGCTCGCTAGTATCAGACGCTATCATGTACTTAGCTTCTATCGATATCGTCATGGCGGACTGTGATCGCTAATTGTTTTTAGGTTATAAACCCGTAAAGTAAAAGACCAGTAAAGAAAAAATAGGCAAATAAGCAACATTGATATTACCGCCAATAGGCACACCAAACCGCTGCAGCAGTATTACTAAAGCCTTAGGGCGCAGCGTGATGAGTGAGGATAGAATAGAAGATTATGAAGATTGTTTCTGATAAAACGCCAAAGGTAGATGTCGCTAGTATTTTGACGACAAGTGAGATTGCCGCTATTAATGAGTTTATGCATCATTATCCACAAGCGCGCGCTGCGTCTTTGGACGCGCTAAAAATAGTACAAAAGCGCAATGGCTGGGTAGATGATGCACAGGTCAACGCTATCGCTAATATCTTAGAAGTTCCGGTGACCGATATTGAGGGCGTCGCCACTTTTTATAATCGTATTTATCGGCAGCCCGTCGGCCGTCACGTGATTCTTATTTGTGACTCGGTATCCTGTTATCTAACAGGCTATGAGGCGTTATCAGTGGCTTTTAGAGCTGAGCTGGGTATTGAGTATGGTCAAACTACCGCTGATGGCCGTTTTACTATTTTGCCGATTTGTTGTTTAGGTAACTGTGACAAAGGCCCGGCAGTATTGATCGATGAAGATACTTACGGCCCAGTACAACCTGATGAGGTCGCGCAACTATTGGAGCTATACGCATGAGACTAACCGTTGCAGAGCAAATTGCCCAGCGTCGCCAAGGCAAAGCCCCAAGCCAGTTAAACGAGCAGCGCATTGCCGTTTATGGCGATAAAGATACAGCGACTAGTGAAACGAAGCCTTTGACGTGGCGACTTGCGCACCATGATGCTGTACTCGATTTGGCCACTTATGAGTCCCTACGCGGCTTTGAAGCGCTGAAAATGGCTTTAAATCAGTCTGCTGGCGATACGCTGAGCACTATCAAAGAAGCAGTAGTAAAAGGCCGTGGCGGTGCTGGTTTCCCCGCTGGTATTAAGTGGTCACTAATGGCGCCTAATGATGGCGGGCCGCGCTACTTAGTCTGTAATGCTGATGAGATGGAGCCTGGCACCTTTAAAGATAGACTACTTATGGAGCGTCTACCGTTCCAGCTCATCGAAGGTATGCTCATCTCAGCCTATGCCATTGAAGCGACAGCAGGTTATATCTTTATTCGCGGCGAGTATATATTGGCAGCCGAGCGTCTAAATGCGGCGCTTGATGAGATGCGCGCTAACAATTTGCTCGGTGATAATATCTTGGGCTCAGACTTTAGCTTTGATTTGCATGTGCATACGGGCGCTGGCCGCTACATCTGCGGTGAAGAGACGGCGCTGCTGAACTCTTTAGAAGGTCGCCGTGCCAATCCCCGTACTAAGCCGCCATTTCCGCAAGTCGCTGGTGCGTGGGGCAGACCAACTATCGTCAATAACGTTGAGACCCTACATAATGTCTCGGCTATTATTTTGCATGGTAGCAAGTGGTATCAAGATCTATCAAAGATCAAAGGAACGGTTGAAACCCCTGGTACTAAGCTATTTGGTTGCTCAGGTCTGGTCAATGATCCAGGTCTTTGGGAGCTGCCATTTGGCTACACCGCGCGCGAGATTATTGAGGATTTTGCCGGTGGTATGCAGGAGGGTCGTACCCTTAAGGCTTGGTTACCTGGCGGCGCATCCACTGACTTTTTGACCGCTGAGCATTTAGATACTATTGTCGATTTCGATACCATTCAAAAAGCCGGTAGCCGGATGGGTACAGGACTGCTTATGGTGGTCGATGAAGCGCAAGATATGGTACCGCTACTGCGCAACCTAGAAATTTTCTTTCAGCGCGAATCTTGCGGGTTTTGTACGCCGTGCCGTGACGGTCTGCCTTGGGGCGTCAAGCTGCTTACTGCTATCAATGATGGCGAAGGGCAAGTCGGCGATGTCGAGAAACTTGAAGGTCTGACCCGCGATCTTTGGATCGGTAAGACGTTCTGTGCTCACGCTCCTGGTGCTATGGAGCCGCTGATGAGTGCAATCAAATATTTCCGTCCTGAGTTCGATAGTAAGATTGCTCAGGCGGTAGGCGAAGATGTGATTGAGGCTGCAGGTAATCCACAGCCAGTAGCAAAATAAGGAGAACGGCATGGCAGTCATACATATTGATGGAACCACTGTCGAAGTTGATGGCGCGGATAACTTATTGCAAGCGTGCCTATCACTTGGCATTGATGTGCCGTATTTTTGTTATCATCCGGCATTAGGCTCAGTCGGCTCTTGTCGTCAGTGCGCCGTCAAGCAGTACCAAAACAAAGAAGACCTAGAGGCGGGTAAAGGTAAGCTTGTGATGTCTTGCATGGTTGCGCCAGGCGATGACATGTATATCTCGGTGACAGATGATGAGGCCAAGGCCTTTCGGGCTTCGATGGTTGAGCTATTAATGACCAACCATCCGCATGATTGTCCGACTTGTGAAGAGGGCGGGCATTGCCACTTGCAAGATATGACCTATATGTCAGGCCATAATACGCGCCGCTATCGCTTCACTAAGCGTACCCACCATAACCAAGAGCTTGGTCCGTTTATCGCCCATGAGATGAATCGCTGCATCGCGTGCTATCGCTGCGTACGTTTTTATAAAGATTATGCCGGCGGCGAGGATTTGGGCGTATTCTCTTCGAACAACCGCGTCTATTTCGGCCGTGAAAAAGACGGACAGTTTGAAAGTGAGTTCTCTGGTAACTTAACCGAAGTCTGTCCAACGGGCGTGTTCACCGATAAGACACACTCCGAGCGTTACAACCGTAAGTGGGATATGCAGTATGCACCTAGCATCTGTCATGGCTGCTCAGCGGGTTGTAATATCTCGCCCGGCGAGCGTTATGGCGAGCTACGCCGCATTGAGAACCGTTATAACGGCGAGGTTAACCGCTACTTCTTATGTGATAGAGGTCGTTTTGGCTATGGTTATGTCAACCGCGCCGATCGCCCAACGCAGGCGCTTGAACGTATCAATGATAAACACGTCAAAATCAATATTGATTATGCATTAGATGAGACGATCAAACGTCTGCAAGATAAAAAAATCGTCGGTATTGGCTCGCCGCGCGCAAGCTTAGAGACTAACTTTGCACTAAAAAACCTAGTTGGTTTTGATAACTTCTCAACCGGTCTGAATCATCAGCAGCAGTCGCTCGTCAATAAGTGTATCGAAGTGCTGAGCACCGAAGGTATTTATAATCCGAGCATGACGGATATCGAAAGTCATGATGCGGTGTTAGTTTTGGGTGAAGATATCACTCAAACTTCCTCACGGGTAGCGCTATCGGTACGACAAGCGGCCAAAAATAAAGGTTTGAAAATGGCGGCGGCTAAGACGCAAGCTTGGCTTGCTGAGCCAGTGAAGCGTATTGCTCAAGACGCGCTCAGTCCAGTCTATGTCATCGACGTCACCCAAACCAAGCTTGATGACATCAGTAAAGCAAGTGTAGTGGCAACTCCGGAAGATATCACCCGCTTAGGGTTTAAGGTGGCAGGTGAGATTGCGAGTTTAGCGGACGACTTGACGCAAATAGACGATCCAGCTGAACAACAAAGCCAAGCTTCAGCCGATACTGATGTGACTGGCAACAATAATAGCGAAGATGGCGATAATAGCGATGGCATGCAAGCATTAGCCAAACAGATCGCTTATGACTTGATACAAGCGGATAAGCCTTTGGTTATCGCAGGCACCAGCTTAGCCTCTAACGCTATGATTGAAGCGGCGGCGCAGATTACGCAAGTGTTAACGAATAAACGTGCTGCTATAAAAAACACAGAACAACAGCACATCGATGCCCACAATGCTAAAGTCAAGGCGGCAGAGCAACAAGCGCAAACCGCTCAGCCTGAAGAGGACAAGGAGCTCGCCGCTAAGCCTGCCAAACCAGAAACCGGTACGGATAAACAAGAGCAAGAAGATGTCAATCGCGAGCCTGCGGATACCCTTGAGCTAAAAGAGGCAAATACTAACTACAGCGCGCAGGCGGGTATTTATTTGACCGTGCCAGATGCCAATAGTATTGGTGTGTGCCTGCTCGGTGGCCAATCGGTAGAAGAGCTGTTAGCGACTGACTTTGATGTTGTCGTCGTGGCTGAAAACCAGTTGAGCGATGCTATCGCTGCTAGTAAGTTAACTCAGTTATTGACTGATAAAACGGTTATCGCCCTTGATCATCAGCTGCTAGATTGGCATAAAGATGTCGATATCGTGCTACCGGCGGCGAGCTTTGCAGAAGCAGACGGCACGCTAGTATCAGCGGAAGGCCGCGCGCAGCGCTTCTTCCAAGTCTATGATAATGACTATTATCATCCTATGAGCAGTATCAAAGAAGGCTGGCGCTGGTTGCATGCAGTGCATAATAGTCTACTTGGTAAGCCGGTCGATTGGACGCAGCTCGATGACGTGATTAATGCCTTAATCGCCACCCATCCTAATCTTGCTGCTATCAAAGACGCCGCGCCCGATGCTGATTACCGTATCAGCGGTCTAAAAATAGCCCGTCAGCCGCGCCGCTATTCTGGCCGTACTGCTATGCGCGCGCCTATCTCGGTTCATGAGCCGATGCAGCCAAAAGACTTAGATACCGGTTTGACCTTTTCGATGGAAGGCTATAGTGGTAAACAATCTGCCAGCTCTATGATTCCATTTGCCAATGCAGCAGGTTGGAACTCACCACAAGCTTGGAATAAGTACCAAGATAAAGTCGGTGGTCATCTCAAAGGCGGCGATCCGGGCGTGCGGTTATTCGATCAAGCAGAGCGCTTAGTCGCGCGTCAGTATGTGGCGCCAGAAGCGGCCACTTCTAGTCGTACAAATATTGAGCAAGGTCAAGCCAAGCTAGTGCCTATCTACAATATCTTTGCCAGCTCAATAATGGCCGCGCGTAGTCCGGTTGTCGCCGCGCAGCTACCTATCGCCACTTGGCATATCGGTGCTGAGGATGCGGGCGCCTGGGGCATTGGTACTGGTGATTATCTAGCGATCGATATCGAGCAGCAGCAGATGACGCTGCCGGTGCAAGTGGTTGATTATTTAGCAGAAGGCTGTATTGGTTATCCGGTAGGGCAAGTGAATATTATTCATCCCTCGATGCCAGCTTCAGTACGCAAGGTCGAAGCACCAGTCGCTGACGTTAAAATAAACGGTGACATGGCTGATGACGTTGCTAATGACATTACCGCCACTGCTGACAATGTCAGTATTAGCAGCACGCAGGAGGTGTAATATGCAAATCACTCGTATCATTCCTGATGTGCCAAGCTTTTTGGCAAATAGCTTAACCGTTGAGACTTGGTCTATTCTATTCTTAGTCCTACAAGCTCTGGTGATCTTCTTAGTCGTAGTCATTGTCGCGGCGGTGATGATTGTTTATGAGCGCCGGATGCTGGCATTATGGCAGGATCGCTACGGTCCCAATCGCGTCGGGCCTTTTGGCTCGTTACAGCTAGTCGCCGATATGCTAAAGATTTTCTTTAAAGAAGATTGGACGCCAAAATTCACCGATAAGTTTATTTTTACTTTAGCGCCAGCGGTAGCGATGTTCACCGCTTTAGCTTCTTTTGCTATTATTCCAGTCTCACCAACCCTTGGCGTGGCAGATTGGGATATCGGTATTCTGTTCTTCTTTGCGATGGCAGGGTTGGCCGTTTATGCGGTGATGTTCGGCGGTTGGGCCTCAGCCAATAAGTTCTCCTTGCTAGGTGGTCTGCGCTCAGCGGCACAAACCATCAGTTATGAGGTGTTTTTGGGATTATCGCTCATGGGCGTTGTCGCTTTGACTGGCTCCTTTAACCTGCGCGAGATTGTCGAATCGCAAATTGATGGCTGGTACATTATCCCGCAGTTTTTTGGGTTTTTAACCTTTGTGGTCGCAGGGGTAGCTGTCACGCATAGACACCCCTTTGATCAGCCAGAAGCGGAGCAGGAGCTTGCTGAAGGCTATCACGTTGAATACTCAGGCATGAAGTTTGGGATGTTCTTTATTGGTGAATACGTCAACGTCGTGCTCATCTCAGCCTTGATGACTTGTCTGTTCTTTGGCGGCTGGTTACCACCGTTCAATATCGATATTCCGTTTATACCGCCCGCTTTTTGGTTCATGATTAAGACGCTCTTCTTTATGACTATGTTTGTCTTGGCACGGGGCTCACTGATGCGTCCTCGCTACGATCAGGTGATGAACTTTGGCTGGAAAGTCTGTCTACCAGTCACATTAATCAATCTATTGATTACGGCTTTGGTTATTTTGATTTTTTCGCCAACGCTGTAGCTGTATGCTGTCTTATAGGTGACGCAAAGAAATGCTGATAAGGATAATAATCCCATGTTAAACGCCATAAAAAAGACGGTCATTGGTCTGTTTACCATTGTCCGCAGTATGTGGATGGTCAACAGCCATGCCATAAGGCCGCGCGATACTATACTTTATCCAGAAGTGCCGGTACCAGTACCGCCGAGGTTTCGCGGACGTATCATATTGACGCGTGATCCTGATGGCGATGAGCGCTGCGTGGCTTGTAATTTATGTGCGGTGGCCTGCCCTGTAGGCTGTATCTCGCTACAAAAAGCGGAGCGCGAAGATGGGCGCTGGTATCCAGAGTTTTTCCGTATTAACTTCTCGCGCTGCATATTTTGCGGGATGTGCGAAGAGGCCTGTCCGACGACTGCGATTCAGATGACGCCAGATTTTGAGCTTGGTGAGTATGTGCGTCAGGATTTAGTCTACGAAAAAGAGCATCTATTGATCTCAGGGCCAGGAAAATATCCTGATTATAATTATTACCGAGTGACAGGTATGGCAGTAGACGAAAAACCAAAAGGCGCGGCGCAAAACGAGTCGGCACCTATCGATGTAAGGAGTTTGCTACCATGATGGAGTTTATGAATCATCCGGATTTGGTAGGGTTTTATGCTCTAGGCGCAGTGGCTATTTTTGCCAGTCTACGAGTGGTGACTCACGCCAATCCCGTCCACGCTATCTTAGCGATGATCGTCACTTTACTGGCGTTGTCGGGTATTTTCTTTGTTTTAGGGGCGCCTTTTGCTGGCGCGCTTGAGATTGTCGTTTATGCCGGTGCCATTATGGTGCTATTTGTTTTTGTTATTATGATGCTCAATTTGGGCATGGCAGATGAGGCGCGTGAAGAGCGCTGGCTCGATGCAAAGACTTGGGCGATACCGACTGGGCTTACCCTGATTATCGCCGTAGTGCTATATGGCATGATCGGTCTTAATCATGACGAGACCGCGGTTATCGGCGGGGTTAATGTCCCAGCAAAAGCAGTCGGCACCGTACTATTTACCAAATATATTATGCTCGTTGAAGTGGCAGCCTTTTTGTTGCTCGCCGCTTTAGTTGCTGCTTATCATTTAGGTAAAGAGTCTAATGATGATGAGATTGTCGATAACGATAGCTTAGCGTATCGTCCTTCGGTGGGTAGCATCAAAGAATATGAAGAAGATAAGCTTGAGAGTAATACTGATGCGACCAAAATGGCTAAGCCTTATGTTTACGATACGGTTGATCCTAATGACTATGTGGCAGCACCGCGTAGCAAGCGTAAGGAGCTAGACTGATGGTACAAGCAGTAAGTGTGGCTGGGGAGGTATCAAGCGTCCCGTTTGCGCATGAGGTAGTGGGTCTTGCCGAGCCTGCTATGGCAATGCAAAATACGCTAGGTCTGATACCGATGAGCCATGGACTCATATTGGCAGGTATCTTATTCACTATCGGTCTGTGCGGTGTCATGGTACGGCGGAATTTCTTATTTATGCTGATGGGACTTGAGATTATGATGAATGCCGCCGCGTTGGCATTTGTGGTCGCAGGCAGCCGCTGGGTCGATCCAGATGGACAAGTGATGTTTATCTTTATTTTGACTCTAGCTGCCGCTGAGGTTTCCATTGGGCTTGCGATACTATTACAGTTTTATCATAAGCGTGGACATCTCGATGTCGATAGCGCCAATGAGATGAAAGGATGATGCCATGAGTTTATTACCATTAACCTTTATATTTCCGCTCATTGGCTTTTTGATTTTAGCCTTTATGCGTGACAAATTATCTGAGCAGGCCGCTGGCTTCGTCGGTGTCGGCAGCATGGCGCTATCGGCGCTTTGTACCTTAGTGGCAAGCTTTAGCTTTTTAACGAGCTATCCTGCTGGCAGTGTTATGCAAATACCGCTATGGACTTGGTTTCAAGTCGGCGATTTTGCCCCTGGGTTTAGCTTAAGCTTTGATGGTTTAGCGCTGACGATGACAGGCATTATCACGGGCGTCGGCTTTTTGATTCATCTATTTGCCGCTTGGTATATGAAAGGCGATGCAGGTTTTGCGCGCTTTTTTAGCTATATGAATCTGTTTGTCGCTAGCATGCTCTTGCTAGTGCTTGCTGATAACTTATTGCTGTTATATCTCGGCTGGGAAGGGGTCGGCATTTGCTCATACCTTTTAATTGGTTATTACTTCCATGACCGTGCTAACGGTCAGGCAGCGATCAAAGCCTTTACCGTGACTCGTATCGGTGATGTATTCTTGGCTTTTGGTCTATTCTTGCTATTTCGCGAGTTTGGCACGCTTAATATTCAAGAGATTATCACGCGCGCGCCAGAAGTGTTTGATATTAATAATCCAACCATGATACTGACGACCATGATGCTCGTTGGCGGCGCTATGGGTAAATCAGCGCAGCTGCCATTACATACTTGGCTCGCTGACGCGATGGCAGGTCCGACGCCGGTGTCGGCTCTGATTCACGCCGCCACTATGGTGACGGCTGGCGTTTATTTAATCGCTCGTATGCATCCGCTGTTTGAGCTGACCCCAGGGATTTTACTGTACTGGGTCGGCGGCGTTGGCGCGTTAACGCTTGTGGTCGCAGGTTTCTGTGCTTTAGCGCAAACCGATATCAAGCGTATTTTAGCTTATTCGACTATGAGTCAAATCGGCTACATGTTTTTAGCGCTCGGCGTAGGCGCATGGCAAGGCGCTATCTTCCATTTGATGACGCATGCTTTCTTTAAAGCTTTATTATTCCTATCCTCAGGTGCAGTGATCCTCGCGGTACATCATGAGCAAAACATCTTTAAGATGGGCGGTCTGCGCAAAAAGATACCTTTAGTATTTTGGTGTTACTTGGTAGGCGGCGGCGCTCTAGCAGCTATTCCTTGGGTGACGGTTGGCTTTTATTCTAAAGAAGCGATTCTTTGGGAGACTTATGCCACCGGTCATCAAGTGCTATTTTATATGGGCGTATTCGGCGCCTTCTTAACGGCAATTTATACTTTCCGGATGATTTGGATTGTATTCTTTGGTGAAGAGAAAACCCACGCGCACAAGCTAAAAGGGGTTTCTTACTGGCTGCCATTAACCATATTGTTAGTACTATCGACTGCCGTTGGTGCTTGGATCACGCCGCCACTACAAGGGGTGCTGCCAGAGAGCTTTGGCCATCTATTAGAGCTGAGCGGTGAGACACATGGTAAGCATACTGCTGAATATATCGCTATGGGTGCGATGCTGTTAGGTTTAATTATAGCGGCGCTGTTGTATGTCGTTGATAAAGGCCGGATGCTCACTAAGTTCAAGCGCTCGACTATCGGTGGCGGCCTTTATTACTGGTGCTATCACGGTTTAGGCTTCGATGCGTTATTCGATATTATATTTGTAAAACCCTTTTTATTCATCGGCCGCTTGTTCAAAGCCGATCCTGTCGATAAAAGCTGGATGGTACTGCCTACGCTGGCCTCAGTCGGTAATAAGGTATTTTCCCGGACGCAGACAGGGTCTCTTCGAGGCTACGCGGCAAGCTTTGGCTTGGGCGTAGCGGTATTGCTAGTGCTGGTAATGATGACGGTGGTGTAAGATGATAGAGTTACAACAAACGTGGATGCTACCAGCATTGATTGCAATTCCGTTCATAGCGGGGTTGTTATGTTGGTTGGTTGAGCGCTTCAATAAGCGCCTGCCGCGCTGGATTGCTTTGTTCGGCATGATACTGACTTTCGTTTTGTCGTTAGTACTATGGCATTACGGTGATTTTAGCGGCATGAGTAAGCAGGTCATTGCGCCGCAGTCGGCTGTACCTTGGGTCGCTGAATTCAGTGTGCCTTGGATACCCGCTATGGGCATCAGCTTCCATCTAGCGATGGATGGTATGTCACTATTGATGGTGGCTTTGACTGGGTTTTTGGGCGTGGCAGCGGTTGCTTGTTCATGGAATGAGATTCAGCGCCGAGTTGGGTTTTTTCATCTCAACTTGCTATGGAGCCTAGGCGGCGTCATCGGGGTGTTTTTAGCCATTGATCTGTTCTTATTCTTCTTCTTTTGGGAGATGATGCTGGTTCCTATCTACTTCTTGATCGCACTTTGGGGTCATGATGTGGTCGGTGGTAAGACCAAAGAATACGCCGCAACAAAATTCTTTATTTATACCCAAGCCTCAGGGCTTATCATGCTGATCGGTATTTTGCTGCTAGTTATCTTTAACCGCGCGCAAACAGGCGTTGTTAGCTTTAACTATAACGACCTGCTCGGCACCTCGCTTGGTGGCTGGGAATATCCGATTATGCTGTGCTTCTTTATCGGTTTTGCCGTGAAATTGCCGATTTTGCCGTTTCATGGCTGGTTACCTGACGCGCATGCGCAGGCACCAACGGCAGGTTCTGTCGATTTGGCTGGGGTACTGATTAAGACGGCCGCTTATGGTTTGATACGCTTTGTGTTGCCGTTATTTCCAGCTGCCTCGCAAGAATTTGCGCCTATTGCGTTGACGCTTGGCGCTATTGGTATCTTTTACGGCGCTTGGCTTGCCTTTATGCAAACCGATATGAAGCGCCTACTGGCCTATACTAGTATCTCGCATATGGGCTTTGTTGTCCTAGCGATTTATGCTGGTACTTTGCTCAGCTTACAAGGCTTGATGATACAGATGCTCGCACACGGGCTTAGCTCAGCGGCGTTATTTATTATGGCAGGTCAGCTCTATGAGCGTCTGCATACCCGCGACATCACATTGATGGGCGGTATGTGGGGGCAGTTCCGCTATTATGCACCGATGCTGATGTTTTTTTGTGCCGCGCTGCTTGGTATCCCCGGTACTGGTAACTTCATTGGCGAGTTCATGATTTTATTTGGCACTTTCGCTCAGTATCCTGTATTCGTCGTACTGGCGACCTTTAGCTTAGTGTTAGCGGGCTTGTATTCACTGATTCTGGTTTACCGTACTTTATTTGGTGTGAATAATGCTAAAGAAGTCGCGTTAGAACATACTAAGGCACATGGCCTGCCTGAGCGTCCACTAAAGGATCTAGGCAAGCGTGAGATTACCTTGCTGCTGACCTTAGCGGCCGGTCTAGTTTGGCTCGGACTGTACCCACAACCAGTGTTAGATACTTCTAGCCATGCGATGCAGTGGATCAATAATGCCTATATTTATAGCGAAGTCACTCAAGTGGACGCATCGAGTTTGCTTGATGCAATGGAGGCACGTTAAGTCATGACTGATATTACGATGAATGATTTGATGGGGCTGATGCCTTACGCACCGATTCTTATCATAGTGATTACCGTTATCTTGACGATGATTGCGATCACTATTAAACGCTCACATTTTATTACCGGTACGATTACCGTCATAGGTCTGAACCTAGCTTTGTTTACTTTGCTCGGTCAGATGACTGGTATGGTAAGCTCTGGCACGCTGATGCCTTTGGCTGAGCAGCTGTTTGTCATTGATAACTTTGCCCAGTTCAATATGGTGGTCATTCTTATCTGTGCGCTTGCTTGCTGCACTTTGTCCTATGCTTATTTGGCCAACCTACAAGATAATAAAGAAGAGCTGTACCTGCTGATTCTCATCTCTACAGTCGGGGCGCTACTGATGGTCTGTGCTCAGCACATGGCCGCGTTCTTTATCAGCTTAGAGCTATTGTCAGTGCCTTTATATGGTTTGCTTGCTTATACTTTTTCGCGCAACCAATCCTTGGAGTCAGGGCTTAAGTATCTAGTACTGTCAGCGACGGCCTCTGCCACCTTATTGATGGGTATGGCCTTTATTTATGCGCAAGTCGGCGCTTTAGGGTTTAAGCAGATTAGCGTTGTGCTCGTTAACGCCTACGACTCACCTTTGGTGATTTTGGGCGCGGCGATGATGATGTTCGGTATCGCGTTCAAATTATCTGCAGCACCGTTTCATATGTGGACACCTGATGTCTATGAAGGGGGACCTGCGCCAATTGCCACTTATCTAGCCTCAGTATCAAAAGTGGCGATGATGGCATTGGCCGTGCGTTTCTTACTCGATACCGCGCTGCTAGCGCTGCCTTCAGTACAGATGCTACTCATGGTGATGGCGACTTTATCTATTCTGATCGGCAACATGCTTGCTCTGCGTCAAAGTAATCTCAAGCGCTTATTGGGCTACTCTTCTATTGCGCATATGGGCTATGTACTGATTGTCGTCGTCAGTATTGGCGCCGCTGCTGATAGTGTTTCGAGCATGTATATGGCAGTATATGCCTTTACCTCGATCGGTGCTTTTGGGGTAGTGACGCTAATGTCTAGCCCATATCGGCTTTCAGGTGAAGCGGACAAGCTGGTGTATTATCAAGGTCTATTCTGGCGTCGTCCGGTACTGACTGCGGTTATGACCATTATGATGCTATCGCTTGCGGGTATTCCGCTGACGGCAGGCTTCATTACTAAGCTGTTCGCCATCTTAGCGGCGGTACAAGGCGCGCAGTGGTTCTTAGCGGCGTTGATTATCTTAGGTAGCGCTATTGGCCTGTTCTACTATCTACGCGTGATGCTGACTTTGTTCAAACGTCCAAAAGCTTACGTTGAGTTTGATGTTGTCGGTCATTGGGGCGTGCGTATGGGCGGTCTGATGGTAATCGCCGTGACGGTTCTTATTATCGGCTTTGGTATCTTACCGAACAATATGATTGAGTGGGCAGCGCTTGCACGTATTTGGTAACATGAAACGAAAATTTATTTAATTAATAAATAAAGGTTAGCGCAGGCTAGCCTTTTTTGTGACTATTTAAAACCTAAAACTCGAAGATATAAATTGTGAACTTGAATATGAGTCTTAGCGCCATAATGTATAACAGTGACAACAGCTTTAGCAAAACCTCATGGATAGCTATTTATATCGTCAATCCAAAATTAAAAGAGTACAGCTTTAGTAGCGTGCTACTGGTATAAATTTTCCTTGCGTGCTGTATTCACATTACAAGTTCTGAGAAATTGACAACAATAAATTAATAACAATATTAATCTATAACCATAAGTGATTTTATTATGAGCGCTAATATTCAAAAAGTAACGGTACTAAGTAAAACCACTTGGACGCCTAATCTGTTTAGTTTTACCGTGACGCGTCCGGATAGCTTTAAGTTTACTGCCGGTCAGTTCGTGCGTTTAGGGGTCAATCCTAGCAAGCTTAACTATCATCAGCAGCAGTCGAGTGAGGGCGCTGATGAGGTGCCCAATGAAGATATCTTTCGCGCTTATTCTATCGTCTCATCTCCCTTCGATGAGGTATTAGAGTTTTTCTCTATTGTCATCGAAGACGGCGCTTTCACCTCCGAGCTGCAGCATTTGCAAGTCGGCGATGAGCTGCTACTCAATACCATGCCTTTTGGGTTTTTAACGCTAGCGCGCTATCAAAAACCGCTACCAAAAGACTTATGGTTACTAGCGACTGGCACGGGCCTTGCGCCATTTTTATCGATGCTGCAAGACCTACAAACGTGGCAAGACTATGAGCATATCGTACTCGCCTATAGCGCGCGCAGTGAAGAGGAGCTGGCGTACGTTGAGCTGATTAACAGTTTGCAGTCCGATTTTGGTGAGCTGGTGGATAATCCTGCTAAGCTGATATTTGTGCCGATTGTCACCCGTGAGCCGGTGGCAGGCGCATTGAGCGAGCGTTTGCCTAAGCTGCTAGTAGACGGTAGCTTGCAAAAGCAAGCCGGTATCGAACTTGATATCGACAACGCCCATGTCATGCTTTGCGGTAACCCTGATATGGTCGAAGACACCAAAGAGACTTTAAAGTCCTTAGGTATGGTGATGAATCGCCGCGGTGAAGGTAATATTGCCGTAGAGAACTACTGGTAAGCCAAATAGCTCAGTCCATAATGAAAAGCCCCATTCTAAATATTTAGAGTGGGGCTTTTCATTGTGAGACGAGATGTTCTTGTCATTATAAGACAAGGGATGTTCTTGCTCTTACTCTTGACTGGGTTCGGTCGCATCATCTACCGGATTGATAGGCCCTTGCATCAATTCAGGCTCATCATCGACTTTGTCTTTTTCGCTAATAATATCGTCGCCATTACTACCTAATAAGTCGCGGTAGTTGACTTGAGCTTTGAGAACCAATTGCTCTTCTTCAACTTCACCATAGTTGACTTGCACCTTATGCAAGGCGCTCATTATTTTCTTATTCTTCTTTAACCAGCGATGAATATCTAAATAGATAATCTCATCTTTAGGCCGGGCAATATTGATATAAGATAAAATAAAGCCTAAAGGGTCTTTTTTTAGTACGCTATGATAAAACCAAATAAACAGCTTGATACCTTGGCGCTTAATAAAAGAGTCGCAGCGCAGGTTGAGCACATCGGTATAAGTCTGCTGACCAAAAACAAAGCGCTGGACATTGCGATCAAGCTGCACATGCACTAGGCTGAAGTTACTGGCGACCTCTGCATAGATACCGGCGACATCGACGGTACAGAACAGTCGAAACCAGTTATCATGCAGCTCGACTCGCAGCTCCAAAATAGCTTTTACATTATCGGTGACAAATTTTTGTAGAGCGTCGTTGACGTACTTTTGGGCGACTGGTAGTGGGATCTCATCTTCTAACTTATCAGAAGTTTTGCCATATAGCTTTTTTATCGCAGCGGCCAGGCTATCCCAGCCCTCATGAAAGGACTGGTTAAAACGCTCTCCTATAGCATCAGCGAAATCATAAAAGTCATCAAAGTTGCTAGAATCAGTCAAACTCATTATCCTTGTAATCATCATTATAAAACAGGCGACAAAACGAGCTATAAAATAGCCAATAAAAGCCAGTATATAGCAAAAGCATTAGGCAAAAAACGCATGGGTGTTCATTTTAGCAAATAACGCTGACAAGCGTTTTTAAAACTATACATTATCAGTCATTGTCGTCCGGCTCGACATAAACGAAAGCTAAGCTTGCGTTGAATCAGCAATAAACATTTGCTTGACACTCGTGTTATCATAGCGCAGTTATTTTTATACTTTTATTCGGTCATCAGATTTATTGATTTCAGCTGAGAGCTGCCGTGGCGCATATCAAAGATTCACAAAGTTATCATTTTTCAAGCCAAGCGCCTACTCGCAGCTTTAGTATGCCAGTAGCGATTATTATCGCGCTTGGCGTGCATGTGCTGCTTATCTTCGGTATTAGCTTCTCGATGGGCAGTCATCCTGCCGCTATGATACAAGATGTGGCAAAAGCGCTCACTGATAACATGCAGCCAAACGAAGATGCCTATTATATCGCTAATGCTTCGCAGATAGGCGGCGGCACTGTAGATGAGCAGATTCGGCAAGAAAGCGCGCAAACCAGTCCGCTCGCAGCTGAGCAAATCAGCGAAACCCAAGATGTCATCAATTTGCAGCAGCAAGTGCGACAACAGCAGTATCAAGAAAGCTATTTGCGCACTACTTTAAGCTGGCGGCAAGCGAGTGACAATACTGATAATGACGAGCAGCAAGCAAAAGACGATATTAGGGCGCAGGAGGCGCGTCTGCGTAAACAGATCGCCACGCTTGAGGCGCAGCTATCTCAGCGTCAGCAAGTTTATGCCACTAAATCAAAAGTCGTCACCCTCGATAGCAACTCTACTACGCGCGGCGCGGCGGCGGATTATATAGAGACTTTTCGCGATCATGTCGAGCGCGTGGGTAATCTGCATTATCCAAGACAGGCGCGAGTACAAGGCATCACCGGTGAAGTGCGCTTGATGGTCATCATCAGTAATGATGGTAATATCAAAGCCATCCGTCTGCTTGAAAGCTCAAACTCCAATATTTTGGATGAAGCGGCGAAGCAGTCGGTGCGTAAGGCCGCGCCTTTTGGCAAGTTCACCGAAGATATGAGTGATATCGTTGAGCTCAGACTCATTCGTACTTATCGTTATAGTGATAAAATTGAGGTCACTTACTAAGCGTCCTTATTATCAATATTCATCGGCAAAATTATAAAGAGTAGGATCATTATGGAGTTTTTAGGATTTACGGTTGACGTTGCGACATTGACCAGTAGTGCCATCGCTTTGATATTCAAAGTGGCTTTTGCGATACTCATTTTTGTCATTGGCCGCTGGCTTGCCAAAAAACTAGTCACCTTTGCCAATCGTCTGATGGTGCGTGGCCGCTTAGAAACAACAGCGGCTAATTTTTTGAGTCGACTGTTATATGGCATATTATTGGTCGTTATCGTTTTAGCCGCGCTAAACCAAGTCGGCGTCCATACCACCTCGGTCGTTGCTATTTTAGGCGGCGCAGCCGTTGCCATTGGTCTGGCCTTAAAAGATCAGCTCTCAAACTTCGCGGCGGGTATTATTATCGTCACTTTTAAGCCCTTTATTAAAGGCGATTATGTGCAGATCAGTGGCTATACTGGTACGGTAGCGGAGATTACGTTAGTCAATACTCATATGACTACGATTAACAACCATGACATCATTATTCCTAATAGCGATATCACCACCTCCGCGGTGACGAACTACACCGCGCTGCCCAATCGCCGTGTCGATATCACTATTGGGGTAGGCTATGATGCCAATATCAAGACCGCTAAGGAGCTAATCTTGAGATTAGCCAAAGAAAACCCAGTCGCCTTCAGTGATCCTGAGCCTATCGTACGAGTGACGAACTTAGGAGACAACTCAGTCGATCTAACGCTAAACGTCTGGACCACTAATGATGACTGGTGGGCGATGCAGTGCGACTTACTTGAGCGATTCAAGGAAGTGTTTGATAGCGAGAAGATTGAGATACCGTTCCCGCAGCGCAGTGTACATATTAAAGGTCTTGATCAGATGATGAATAATATGGATCAATCGCAAAAGCTGCCAATGGATAAACAATCATAAAGAGTCCATCGGTTTTAAATATTAAGCCAAATAGGGGTTAGGCAAATCAAGTCGGGCTAAGATAGCAATCTCAAATTGCTCCATCTCGTCTTGCTCCGCCTGCCCAAGCTCGTGATCGAAGCCTAGCAGATGCAGTACGCCATGAATAAGCAAATGGCTGATATGCTGCGCTAGGCTTTTATTTTGCTCGCTTGCTTCTCGCACGAGCACCTCATGACATATAATCAGCTCGCCTAACGGTAGCGTTGGCATTAGATCCATAACGCTGGCAGGCAGCTCACTTGGATAAGAGAGAATATTGGTCGCATAGTCTTTACCGCGCGCCTCTAAATTCAATGCTTTTCCTTCAACCATATCAGTAATATAGATATCTAAAGCTTTGGGTTTGCTCTGCCACAATGCAGCATCGATATCTGCAAAGTAGGGCAGAGTTAAACCGTCTTTAACACGCTCATCGATATAAGTTAAAGCTTTTGACAGTATATTCTGTAGTACTTCTGCGCGGTAAAACTCATCGATTAAATGATCGTCAATAGTATCAATAGAACTGATGTCTATGTCATTGAGATAAGTCATCTGTTTTGCCTTATTTTAAAATTCTCTTTGCTAAGCGTTTGTGGGCATAAAGACCAGATTAAATATAAAAAACCAGACTATTAATAATAATCTGGTTGCAGTAAGGTTGCGTCTGTTCTTATAACTAAGGATTTAACCGGACAACTAAAGCTTAGAGGCTGCGTTAGCAACTGCTTGTTTGCGTTCTTGCTCCGCTATGCGCTGCTGCTTACGCTTCTCATCAATGACTAATTGTTCCCCATCAAAGATATCATAGGCCTCAACGATCTTTTGTACCAGATGATGACGTACCACATCTTTTGAGCCAAACTTAGTAATATGAATCTCATCTATACCGCTCAATATATCCAAAGCTTGCGCTAGTCCTGATTTGGTACCACGCGGCAAGTCAACTTGCGAGATGTCACCAGTGATAACAGCGCGTGAGCCAAAGCCCAAACGAGTCAAAAACATCTTCATTTGCTCAGGGGTGGTGTTTTGTGCTTCATCTAAGATCACAAAAGAGTTGTTGAGCGTACGACCACGCATATAGGCCAGCGGCGCTACTTCAATGATTTGACGCTCAATCATTTTACCGACTTTCTCAAAGCCTAGCATCTCATATAGCGCGTCATATAGTGGACGTAAGTAAGGGTCGATTTTTTGAGTGAGGTCTCCTGGTAAAAAGCCTAGCTTTTCACCGGCTTCGACTGCCGGACGTACCAGCAAAATACGCTCAATCTCATTGCGCTCTATCATATCGACCGCGCACGCGACCGCCAGATAAGTCTTACCGGTACCAGCAGGGCCGATACCGAAAGAGACATCAGAGGTCAAAACGTTTTTGACGTAGCGCTGCTGATTGCCACCGCGCGGGATAATTTTGCCTTTACGAGTGCGCAGACTAATCGGCGTAAACTCATTGCTTGCGTCCAAGTCGTCATCATCTTCACTATCGTCAACGCGAGCGTCGTCCGTGCTATCTTGGTCGTAAGCCATGTCTTCATCGCGAGATAGGCTGGCTTGAATAATAAGATGCAGCTCTTCGGCGCTGATATCTTTTGAGTTTTGCGCTTCGTCAACTAGCTTATATATGATGCGCTCACCGCGCTCAACTCCGGTGATATCACCGCTCAAGCAAAAGTCGGTTTTGCGCTGGCTAATCTTGATATCGAGGCGATCTTGAATATATTTGAGGTGCTTATTGTATTCACCTAGTACGGTTTTTAGCTGAGCTTGGGTCAAAAATTCAAACTTTATATTGCGGCTAATGGATTCAGTCAAGCGATTATCCTTATAATAAATGCCTTGTATTTGTTAGGCAAAAAATAATGTAATGAGTTAATAGATATCCTTCATTCATTATGGTTGATAATATTTTAAATTCAAGCCTTTAGCCCTATTGGTAATGACTGTTTTGTATGTAGATTGCAAACACCTAAGCTAAGAGCTGGCAGTAGTTATTTGCGACTAAAACTATTGAATTGGCATGGTCTATAAGTCGCCTAATTGCGTCAACGATAGACGCGGTAAGTAGCGTTAAGCCCACAGAGTTTAAGATAATCTGTGGTAACCTATGGCTACTAAAACTCCATTATTAATGTTCATGAATAGATGTTTTAAGCCTGTTTTTAAACATAAAAGCTCAGTTAAAAATAATGAGAAAAACTGAGCCTTTATTTTAGGGCGTGTTGAACATTCGCAAATAGGCACTGCTGATTGCTAAAATTGTTCCAGACAAGGCACAAAGCGACGATAATGCAGATGCCTTAGCGA
>NZ_JADQAL010000014.1:0-67747 GCF_022129275.1 Psychrobacter sp. Ps3 | reverse complement strand
CTATGCAGGCGTTCTATAATATTAATTAGCGTTGCACTTGGTGTGTTAATCTAAGTCCCTAAATATATAAATCATCCTAAATAACCAAAAACAACTAACTCGCTCAGCAAAGCATCGCAAAAAAGATTAAAATAACCAGTTTACTACGCTGTCAGTCACTTCAGCGATCAGTCATCATTTTTATATTGGGCGCACTATGTCAGACAATACCACGACTGCTACAGCAAGCATAAAGTCGAGCAAAACTTCTCAAAATGTACTATCTACTGATGTTATTGATACCGCGACGCTACTCATTAAGTGCCGCGACCAAGCGGGCATCGTCCAAGCGGTATCTGAGTTTATCCATCGCTATGGCGCGAACATCATCACCTTGGATCAGTACTCCACCGCGCATGAGGGCGGGCAGTACTTTATGCGTTTAGAGTTTGCTTTGGCAGGCTTGAGCGAAATTATGGATAACTTTGAGGCCAGCTTTGCGCATACGGTTGCTAAGCGCCACAACATGACGTGGCGGCTACACAACAATGCCATCAAGACCAAGGTCGGTATCTTGGTGTCAAAGTTCGATCATGCATTATTGGACTTATTATGGCGTCATCAGCGCGGCTTGCTCGATTGTGATATTACGTGTGTGGTCAGCAACCATCCTGACCTGCGCCAAGCGGTAGAAAACTTTGGCATCACTTTCCATCATGTACCTGTGACTAAAGACAACAAAGCAGATGCCGAAGAGCAGATTCATACGCTGATGGCAGGCAATGACTTATTGGTATTGGCGCGTTATATGCAGATATTGTCGTCCGATTTTGTCAAACGCTGGCCGATGCAGGTGATTAATATCCATCACTCATTTTTGCCAGCGTTTGTCGGTGCCGACCCTTATCGTCAGGCTTATGACAAAGGTGTCAAACTTATCGGTGCAACAGCGCACTATGTCACCGCCGAGCTCGATCAAGGGCCTATCATCGAGCAAGACGTACACCGCGTCACCCATCGTCAGGGCGTGGCGGAGCTGCGCGCTATTGGCCGTGATATCGAGCGCAATGTCTTGGCACGTGCAGTCAACTGGCATGTACAAAACCGCGTGATTGTAGCGGGTAATAAAACCGTGGTGTTTAATTAAGGTATTTAATTAAATAGTGCTGAAATCACTGTAAGTCAGTAAAAAGGCCGCCAGTCATTTTCTATTATGACTGGCGGCCTTTTTATGTTTGCTGCTTGAAAATACCAACTATAGCAGCATCTCTAATACAAACTTGCTACCAACAAAGCCAATAGCCAGTAGGATAAAAGCATAAATGGTGATGTTGGCCGCACGTTTGCCGCGCCAGCCTGAGCGCCAATGACCGAATAATAAGCCACCAAATAACAACCAAGACAGCAGGCTAAACACGGTCTTGTGGGCGATGTGCTGTGCCATCAAGTCCTGTACGTAAATAAAGCCAATCCCCAGCGCGATACTCAGCAAGACAAAGCCAACTAAGAGCATATCAAACAACAAGCTCTCCATACTTTGTAGAGATGGCAGCTTATTGACCCAAAATCGGTGGATGGTTTTGTGCTTAAGCTCACGGATTTGTAGCCGTAAAAACAGTGCTTGCACCGCCGCCATCAAGAGCACACAATAGGCCGCCAGCGACAGTAAAATATGGGTCTCAAGCCCGAGGCTGATATCGGTAATGGGCTGATAGGGGGCACGGCCGACATAGCCTGCGGTCATGCCTAGCAATGCAGTAGGCGCCGCCAAAATCCCTAAACTGATAATAGGGCGGTACAATGAGAACAGCACGTAAAAAAGTAAGAAAAACAAACTGGTTAGACTAAGGACGTTAAATAGATTAAAATTTAAACCATAAAGCGTGACAATATAAGGATATAGCAGCACTGCATGAGCAAGCATCCCGATTAATAGCAGCGCAAGGCTAACGGATTTATGGATAACTCTATTCGTCGTCAACGCCCAGCCGATATAAAGACTGACCACAATATAAGCCGTACTGGCAATCACAAACGCAAGTAACACAGGCATGCCTCATGAAGTAGCAGCGGCGCAAAACTATCGCTATTATGACTTAGCGGCGCTCAAGCGACTGCTAAAATGATATGATTAGAATAATCGTTCAATTTATCATAAAATGGTCCCTAATTGAGAATCATCTCATTTATTATTTTTGCTATAAGTTTTGATATAGCTCATCCTAAAGACAAAGAGTACAGCTACAGTAGCACTGTATTTATTTTATAGTGGATTAGCTATACCTTTATTTTATTCTCGCTTTAGGACTATTATGTCGAGTTAAACTAGCAATGGCTCGTTACCGCTGATGTACGAAGCTGGTCTATAAAGTCCAATCCCTATTTAGTAATCATTTATTTGTTATAAGCTACAGAACACAGAACACGTTAAAACATTCACTGAAATACGAGACATACTTATGTTTGATACCTTAACCGAACGCTTATCATCGAGTTTGCGCAATATCGCTGGTACCGGACAGCTTACCGAAGACAATATTAAAGACACGCTGCGCGAAGTGCGTATGGCATTGTTAGAAGCCGATGTGGCGCTACCTGTCACCCGTGACTTTGTCAAACGTGTCAAAGAGCAGGCACTGGGTGCTGAGGTGCTAAAAGAGCTAGCGCCAGGTCAGGCCTTTGTCAAAATCGTCCATGACGAGCTGACCGAGATGATGGGCAGTGCTAACCAAACGCTTGAGATGACTGGTAAACCGCCGGTTGTCTATCTATTAGCAGGCCTACAAGGCGCGGGTAAAACCACCACTGCCGGTAAACTTGCCAAATACCTACAAGAGCGACAAAAGAAAAAAGTCATGCTAGTCTCAGCCGACGTCTATCGCCCGGCAGCGATTAAGCAGCTTGAGCAAGTCGCCGGGCAAGTGAATGCTAAGTTTGTCAATTCTACGGTGGAAGAAGATCCAATTGAAATTGCCAAGCGCGCTATCGAAGAGGCAAAAATTCAATATCAAGACATCTTGATCATCGATACCGCCGGCCGCCTTGCCATCGATGAGGCGATGATGAACGAAATTAAAGCGCTGACTGCGGCGGTCAATCCGTCTGAGACGCTGTTCGTCGTTGATGCCATGACTGGGCAAGATGCGGCTAATACCGCTAAGGCCTTTAACGATGCGCTGCCATTAACGGGCGTTATCCTCACCAAAACTGATGGTGATGCGCGCGGCGGTGCGGCGTTATCAGTACGCGCTATCACCGGTAAGCCTATCAAGTTCTTAGGACGCGGCGAGCAGTTAGACGCGCTTGAGGCCTTCCATCCTGAGCGTATCGCCCAGCGTATCCTTGGCATGGGTGACGTACTCAGCCTAGTAGAAGAGGTCGAGCAAAAGATTGACCGTGATAAAGCTGAAAAAATGGCGAAAAAGATGCAAAAGGGCGGTGACTTCGACCTTGAGGATCTATTGACCCAGTTTCAGCAAATGAAGAGTATGGGCGGTATGGCAGGGTTTTTAGATAAGATGCCGGGTATGGGCGGCTCTGATATGCAAAAGGCCGTCGAAGACGCTAAGCCTGAAGAAAAAGTGCGTGAGATGGAAGCGCTTATCAATTCGATGACGCCGTTTGAGCGTAAAAACCCAGATAAGATCAACCCAAGCCGCAAGCGCCGTATTGCCGCAGGCTCTGGGCGTGAGATTCAAGACGTCAACCGTTTGCTCAAGCAGCACAAGCAAATGGCAAAGATGATGAAAATGATCTCAAAGCCAGAAGGCATCAGTAAAATGATGAAGTCGATGCAAGGGCTAATGGGCGGTGGCGGCGCAGCGGGTGGCGGTGGTCCGTTATTCGGCGGCGGTAGTGCCAAAGGGCAAGGCGGCATGAAAAATGTCAATCAAGCCGAAATGGCTAAGCAGATGGGTCTCGATCCTAACAATATGCCAAGCGCGGAAGACATGCAAAAGCAAATGGCGGATATGCAAAATCAGATGCCAAAGGGCTTTAAAAAGCGCTTTTAATAAATATTATAGTGATGCATGACAAAGCCTCAAAGCTAGCTTTAGCTTTGAGGCTTTGTGTTATGATAAGCGCTATTTATAACTACCAATTTGCTAGCAAAAAATGAAGTCTTTAACATAAGCCGAGGTCATGATGTTTTTAGCTATGGATACCGTGTTTGATCAGTGTTCGGTCGCCATATTGGATGGCGAAGGGCAAGTTGTCTTTAGCCAAACCGAAAAAGGCAAACGTGAGCAAACGCGGCAAATACTGCCGATGATAGAAGCGGCTTTGCAGGCTAGCGACTTGCCGCTTAGCGATATGCGGGCACTGATATTCAATCGTGGCCCAGGCGCTTTTAGTGGTATTCGTATCAATACTGCGGTGATACAAGCGCTATCGGTGGCGCATGATTTGCCTTGTGTCGGCGTATCGAGTTTGCAGGCTATCGCGCAGAGTGCATATCAGCAATACGGCTTAACGCACGTTTATAGTGCTCTTGATGCGCGTATGCAGCAAGTATACTTTGGTGAGTATGCGCTAGCAGATAACGACAGTCGAAGTGCGATTATGCAGCCCATGTTGACTACTGCTAAAGGTAATGCGGATGAAGAGAACGGTACGGAGCGCTTATTAGATTATGAGCGTCAAACGGATAATAATTTGCCGATAGTAGGCAATGGCGCAAGCTTGCTCACTTTGCAAGATGAGCAAATCATGCATGACGATATTTGGCCAGATGCGGTGATCATTGGCCAAATTGGTATCGCAAAGTTTATGGCGGAGGGCGGTACAGAGGCGGCAGGCGCATTGCCAAAGTATCTGCGTAATCAGGCTTGGAAGACTCTAAAAGAGCAAGGCAAAGCTTAAGGGGCTTAACGGTTATCTATTTGTTTTTTTTAACAAAAAAATTTTCAATATAAAAATGTTGTAGCGCTACTGGGATGAATTTTGCACAGCATCGAATAAAAGCAGCACGCAAGGAGGGTTTATGCCAGTAGCGCCCTTCAATTTATGACAGCTTTGTTTTTAATTAACTATATCATCATATCGAGCAGACGCTACGTCTGTGGTTAGGAAAGCGTACGTGGACATTATTTTATTTATTCAAGCCGTCATCATGGGTATCGTTGAAGGTATCACTGAGTTTTTACCCATCTCTAGCACCGGCTATCTGATTTTATCTGCTGATATCATGGGCTTTTGGACCAAAGAAAAGGTCGATCTGTTCGTCGTCGTGGTACAGCTAGGCGCTATTCTCGCGGTCATTTACGACTATTGGGGTAGACTCTGGCAAGCGCTGATGGGGCTGATAACCGGTAAATCTGAGACGATGGCCAATCCGCGTCAGCTTGGGCTTAGTTTGATTGTCGCCACTATTCCGGTGATGATCGTTGGCTTTACTTTCGCCGATCAGATCAAGGCGTACCTGTTTAACCCTATTGTTGTCGCTATTATGCTCATCATCGGTGGTCTGCTGATATTTTATGTCGAAAAGCGCCCGAAAACGATTATCGCCAAAGAGGCAGAAGAGGTGAGTTTTAAGACCGCGCTAATGATAGGTCTATGTCAATGTTTAGCGTTAATACCAGGCACCTCGCGCTCGGGCGCAACCATTATCGGTGCGCTTTGGCTTGGCGTTTCGCGTAAGGCTTCGGCAGAGTTTTCCTTCTTTTTGGGTATCCCAGTGATCGTTGGTGCAGGCTTGCTTGATTTAGCGAAGCATCATGAGGTACTGGCTAGCAGTGAAGATTGGCTGGTATTAGCGATAGGCACGGTCGCGTCCTTTATCGTAGCGCTACTATGTATTCGCTGGCTTGTCGCTTGGGTGAGTCGCCGCGACTTTACTATTTTTGCTTGGTTACGCATTGTCACCGGCGTCATCGTGTTACTAGCGGCTTGGGTGTTTGGGTATCAGTTTGCCGGATAAAACGATAAAACTACTTTATGTTGATCACTCGCAGCTTACCGCTGTTGAGCGCCTGCAGACATTAATTGCTGATAATAAACTGCCAATAACGCTCGATGTAGAGCGCATTGAAGGTAAAATAAAACAGCGGTTAGCAGCACTAAATGCTGAAGGCGAGCAAGCCGCTTTGTTATTGGATAACAAAAACAAACTATCCTTATTAAAGGATGGTCTCAGCGTAGCACCAGAGTGGGATAAATTGCAGCGGCGGGTAGTGAGCGCCGGGCGTAAGTCGGAGCTGATATTAAGGGCGGCAAAAATCAGCGCAGACAGCCAAGTGATAGACGCAACCGCAGGTTTCGGTCATGACAGTTTGATATTGGCCAGCACCGGTGCTCAAGTCACCATGCTTGAGCAGCAGCCGTTGATGGCATTATTACTATTCAGTGAGCAGCAGCGGATGAGCGCGCAGCCCAATTGGCAAAAACTGATGGCGCGCTTAACTATTATCAACACGGACGCGCTAAGTTATTTTGCT
This sequence comes from Psychrobacter sp. Ps3, assembly GCF_022129275.1. NCBI lineage: Bacteria > Pseudomonadati > Pseudomonadota > Gammaproteobacteria > Moraxellales > Moraxellaceae > Psychrobacter > Psychrobacter sp. Ps3. Next base: position 61,328 of record NZ_JADQAL010000014.1, on the reverse strand, counting down.
CGATTGCAAAAAAACACGACTGACCAAGCCGTAGCCGTTGATGTCGTTTATTTAGATCCGATGTTTCCAGAAGACAGCTATCAAGATAGTAAGACTGGCAAAGGCGCAAAAGTAGGCAAGCAGATGCAAGCGCTGCATCACCTCGCTCATCCGCCGACTTTAGACGAAGAAAAAGCACTACTCAATAACGCGCAGGCCGTAGTAGCTGATAATCAAGCAGGTCAAGGCCGAGTCATTGTTAAGCGTCCGCAGCAAGCGCCATTTTTGGCTCAGCAAAATCCCGATGAAAGTTGGCATAATGCAGCCGTCCGCTTTGATGGTTATTTCGTTTAGTGGAATATGAGTCATTATGTTTATATTGATCTTTAGTAGCAGTCAGCTTAGGAGAGAGCGATGTTAACCATCATAGTTTGGGCGGTAGGAGCCGCATTATTATTAATAAATATATTTTTGCGCACCCGTATTTTGCGTTTAGAAGGCGAGCTTAAAAAGCTACGCAGTCCGCAAGAATATATGACCTATCTACGTCAGCAAAACGTCCAAGACAATAAAGTTGCAGCAATCAAGACATTACGTAAGCAGTATCCTGAGTTATCGTTAATCGAAGCCAATAGTCTGTATGAGAACCTATAAAGAGCATCAAAGTTATGAGTAGTACGCCCTTAGAGTTAAGCCTAAAAGACAAGCTGCATGCCTATATGCAGTTGACGCGCTTTGATAAGCCAGTCGGTATTGAGCTACTTTTGTGGCCGACGCTTTGGGGTGTGATGCTAGCAGCGATGGGGCAGGCGCAAAAGCAGGGCATGGTGGCCGGCTTGCCTAGTCTAAAAGTATTTATTATCTTTGCGCTTGGGGCGATTTTGATGCGGGCGGCAGGCTGCGCGATTAATGATTTTGCCGATCGTAAAGTCGATGGTCATGTGACGCGCACGAAAGGCAGGCCGCTTGCTGACGGTCGTCTGTCAGGTCGTGAGGCAGTCGCCGCGTTTTTAATATTGGTGACTCTCAGTGCTTGTCTATTGTTTTTTTTACCGATACAAGTGTTCTATTGGTCGCTTGGTGCAGTAGTGCTAGCGTTTATTTATCCGTTTATGAAGCGCTTCACCCATCTGCCGCAAGTGTTCTTAGCTGCCGCCTTTGGTTGGGCGATTCCAATGGCTTATGTGGCGGTACAAGGCGCGCCTGATATTTGGTGTTGGCTGCTATTTATCGCTTATATGTGCTGGACGGTGGCCTACGATACTCAATATGCGATGGCAGATCGCGAAGACGATTTAAAGATTGGGGTTAAATCCACCGCGATACTCTTTGGCCGTTTTGATATCGTTATCATCTCTATTCTACAAGTATTGTTTTTGCTGATAATGGGCGTGGTATTGTGGCATTATTTTGCCCCAACGAGCTTAAATATCATTCCTGTCTTTGGCTTAGCCTTAGTAGCAATGATGTTCGCTAAGCAAAACAGCGCCTGCGCTAGCCGTCAGCCGATACCTTGTTTCCAAGCTTTTTTGGCGAATATCTGGGTCGGGCGTTACGTCTTTGTCTTAACCGCTATCTTTTGTCTATGGACGACTTTCAATGGGTAAATTCTCTGAGTCATTAAAGCGACGCTCGACTAAGAAGCCTGTAGTTAATGAAGTACAAACGGCTTATGAGATTAATCTTGCTGAGCATGGCTTGACCCGCGAAGAGGTTATTGCTACTGAGCGTAAGCTTGCCAAATTCGCTAATACTATGGATTCGGTGGTGCGCATACCTTTCACTAAGCAGGGCTTAGGCGCGGATGCGGCGCTATCCACCATTCCACTAGCAGGTGATATAGCCGGACTGATATTGACCAGCTATGCGTTTATTTTAGGACGGCAATTAGGCGTTCCTGCCAATAAAATGACCCCAGCGGTACAGCTGGCACTGGTTGATACGGTAGTGGGTATCGTGCCCGGTATTGGCACCTTACTCGATATCTTTATTCGCCCAAGTCGTAAGACTTTGACTATCGTTCATCAGCATTTGCAAGACGAGTATGGCATTACTGAGACCACTCATCTAGATCGGCCGTTTTTGCATCAGAGCCTAGAGGATAAGCAGCGGCAGAGTGCGATTTGGCGCAATCCAGTCGTCGCTTGGATATACTTGCATATTCCTGATATTTTGGGGCTTATTATTATTGTCTTTGTGGTGCTGGGACTTTGGACCGTAATCAACGGGTTAATCGGCTTATTTTCTTAGGCTGAAACTATGAGTCTGACTCTTTTTAAGTCAGCCAATCATAAACACTAAGTCTGAGTCACTACTTCCGCCTCAGCGCTAGTCGCTTCATAACTTGTGATATTGCCGTTTTCTATTAGATCTATACTACTACCGCCGCCATGACTGACCAGCTCTATGCTACCATCCTTGGAGCGATAAGTAGGGTTATTACCTTGACCCTCTGGCGCGCTCAAGGTCAGTTTAGGTCTATTAGGTAGGGTAACAATCGCATTCAAAACACCTGTCGCTGATGTCTCAAAAACTACCGATAGGCTCTCACCACTAGCACTGCGATATTCTACATCAGTAATCTGCGTGCCTTTTATTGCCTGCTCTGGGTTTGGGCTGCTGGTCTCTGTGTTAGTCGTCACTCCTGCTGCGCCAAGGTCGTCCTCAAGTGACTCAAGCTCAATATCATGCTCGCTTGACGTCTCTTCTACAATTGTCGCCGATTTTTGCTCATTTTCTTCATTATTGACATCGGTTTCTTCAATTGTTGTTGCTACAGGCGCGGCTGACTCCTCAATGACTACCGTTTCAGTTTCAGGCTCTTGTTGGCAAGCTATCAATGCGAAGCTTGCTATACCTAAAGCCATAGTAGGTAGCAGGCGAGTTTTAGGCTGAGTCTTAGATAAGCTTTTCATAATAGATGCCTTATTATTGATATACAAGAGCTGTAACACGTAACAGATGAGTTAAATTTAAGCCCACCCTAAGCTAACCACTTTTTTATTTTGTATAAACTTAACTGCTGACCGTAATAACCACTCGGCGCTTACCACCATAATCTCGGTGCTCGCACAAATAAATTCCTTGCCAAGTACCGAGTCCTAACGCGCCATTCACAAGTGGTATGGTTAAGCTCACCCCAAGCATTATGCTTTTAAAGTGTGCAGGCAAGTCGTCGCTTCCCTCAAGTGTATGACGATAATGGGGCTGATCGGCGGGCGCAACTTTATTAAGCCAATCTTCAGTATCTAAGCGCACATCAGGGTCAGCATTTTCATTGATAGCAAGGCTGGCTGAGGTATGTTGCAAAAATAGATGCACTAAGCCTATTTTTGTATCTCTCGATATCAGCTTGTCGATAGCTTGGTTAATCTGCGGCGTAATAATATGAATACCGCGCGAGTAGGCGGGTAGGGTTAGGGTGGTTTGTTGATAAGGCATCAGTTGCTCTCGCTATGAGGTTAGTGGCGTCTGCAGGCGTTTACGATTCGGTGATAACTTGCTCATCATCTCGCTTGATAAAGGCGCAAACGCTCCTAACATAATATCAGCCAAAGCCTCGGCACATACCGGTGCAAAGGCATAGCCTTTTGCGCCCATCGCACTCATCACCCATAGGCGCTGACTGCCCGTTAGTTGACCAACGATAGGATGATAGTCTGGCGTTTGCGTGCGTACACCTGCGCGCGCTTGCCAAGACTGCATATCGCTTGGAATAATAGCGTCAAGCTCAGGAATAGCTGTGATTAATTTATCACGGCTAACCTCATGCTCATCTGCTCTTACACTAGTATCAATATCATTACGCACAAAACTTGCACCCAATAAAAACTGCGACTCTCCTTCTGCTACAGGATTTAACTTAGCATCGCCAGCTTTTGGCGTAAATAGACCACAATACCCGCCATATTTAAGCGGTAGTTTCGGTAGACTGCCAAGCTGTTTAGCAGTCGGCGTAAACCAAGACAGCTGCCCACGTATCTTACGACAATCAAAAATACGCTCGTCTAACTGATGACTCTCAAAAGCCGCGCAAATTACTACATTTACTGCTTGTAGTGTGATTGTACTAGCGCTTTGTTCTGTATGATTGTAACCGCTAACGCTGATATGGTCTTTTTGCTCGTCTATCTGAGTCACTTCTAAGCGTTTAAAGCGAATCAGGGGATGAGCCAGAATAACGTCCTTTAATGCTTGCGGATTGATTAGACCTGACTGCGGTAGATATAAGTTCTCAGTCAAATCCTGCGCCGTTAATCCTGACAATTCACTTGCTTTGCTAGTTGGCAAGGTTGTCGCTAAATCATCAGGGTAAGCACTAATCTGACTACTGTCGATATTGGCCTTTAGTAGTAAATCAAGCGCCGCTGCCGGCTCGATAATAGGCGCGCTATGCTGCTTTTTTGCTTGCTCATTGAGCTGTTTATAGAAGCGGCTGCTATAGAGATAACCGATGGTATGTAGGTGCTCATTAGCGTGATGAAGTGGTGTCATCTTCGGTGCGAGTAGGGCGCGCGGATTGCCCGATGCCCCTGCTAATGGCGCTGTTTTATCAAGTAGAGTCACTTTGATGCCGCGATTAGCCAACGACCAAGCCAGCATTAGCCCTGCAACGCCAGCACCAATAACGATATAGTGATAGTTATCTAAGGTAGAGCTTCGCTTAGAGTTATCTTGAGTAGGAGTTGTCGGCAAACTCTCACTGACTCTGGCAGTCAGCATCTCACGCTTACGGCCAAAGCCTTTGACTTTGTTTATCGTAAAGCCATGCTCTTGTAAGCCGCGTTTGACCACTCCAGCACAGCTATAAGTGGCTGCGGTAGTGCCAACAAAGGAGAGACGCTGCAATTGCGCAAAAATCGTCTCTGCCCACAATGACTCATTGCAAGAAGGGGCAAAACCGTCTAAAAACCAAGCATCCACTTGTGGTTTGCTTCCAGTTTCAGTATCTACAGTGCTAGTAGTTCCAGTATTTGTCGCTAATTTCGCTAGACTACTCTGAGCCTCACCAAGCCAAATATCAACGGTGAGATTATCTTCCTCAAAATGCAAGCGATGACAGCCTTCGATAAGGCTAGGGTATACCGCCAAAAAACTTTCAATATTTTGTGCCAGCTCAGGCGCGCGCATGCTCCACATACCCAAGATTTGCCTTAAGTCTGTCAGGAGGATAGGGTGCTTCTCAGTAGTGATAAAATGCAGTTGCGCAGTGTCTAGATTGGGATGTTCGACTCGTAACTGTTGCCATAATTGCCAAACCGCTAGCAGATTAAGGCCAGTACCAAAACCTAATTCAGCAATAGTAAAGCACTGATGAGCTCTAAGATTGGCCAAGCGCTCAGCAAGCTGATTGCCCTCAATAAAAACATAACGCGACTCAGCTAAGCCGTCGGCATGAGAAAAATACACATCGCCAAACTCACCAGATACCGGCACTCGGTTACCGCTATCGTCACTCTGCCATGCGATATTGGCAGGGATAATCGCGTTTGCATAAGCGCTAGTGCTAGTGTTGGTAACATTAGTGACAAGAGTAGACATAGAGATCTCAACGGCTAAGAGAGATAAGAAAGGAGGTAGCTGACATAACCGACTATATCAGCTTAATTTATAAAATAACATTGTAAGGTTAGCAAGATTAGTAAGACATAGAACAGCTTAAGGGTATCTAAACTATCTAAACTATCAAAATTAGCAAAACTACCAGCGCTCTCGGCGTACAAATACTAGCCAAGAGATAAAAATACCGACCAGTAAGCTAATCAACACTGTAAAAGCACCGTATAAAAACAGCTGACCTTTGCTCTCATAAACCAAGACATTAGCCTGTGTCTGCAAGTCATTGACTTGTCGCTGCAACTGCGCGTTACGGCTGAGTAGCTGTTGGTTGGCGGCCGATAGCGCTTGGTCTGTTGGCTGTAGTTCAGTGGCAAGCGTTGGTTTGCCATCGGCATCGGTAGTCGCCGCTGGTCGCACTGACGTTGACGTCTCAGCCGGCTCGGATTGTGCGGTTGTTGGCTCTGTAGAAGGTACGGCTGATGCCGCTTGCACACTAGCAGCGCTGAACAGTAAGGCCATAGCCAGTAGAGCAAACAAAGCGCACTTGATGATATAAGTTGGCACTAAAGAGGTTTGACTCACGATGATGAAACCTTATCGCTAGGTAGGGTGTGGATAAAAGGTCTGACATCGACATGGCTATACACGCCATCGCGTAGATAAGGCTCAGCATCGACCCAAGCTTGCGCTGCTGCTAACGACTCAAAATCCGCGATAATAACACTACCTGACATCGCTGCCGCATCATGCTCAATAGGCGTGGGACCAGCGATAATTAGACGCTTGTCGCGATCTAGAGCTTGCAAGCGCTCGACGTGTTCTGCCCGCGTGATCTTACGCTGGGCACTGCTATTTGCCACATCGTGACCGATAATTACAAATAAGGGCATCAGGTTTCCTTTAATAAGAATAGTGAATAATAACGACTTATTATTATCAAAATTAGCATTTAGTAAAGTGCTGTTATTCGTATATAGTCGGTGCTCATTAAAAACCTCTCATAACACGATAAGCTTCAGGGGTTGTATGAGCAAACAATTGAATAATAAGCGCTATTTAGGTTTTTGATCCGTCAAGGCCGGATTAATATGGTTTTTTAATACCGCGAACTGCGCAATAATAAATACCAGCATAATAGGTATCCAGCCGTAGGTTTTAAAATTAATCCAAGCCTCATCAGACATCGTAAATGCCGTGATATAATGAAGCACACCCATTAATACAAAAAACAAAGCCCAAGCGACGGTCAGCTTTTTCCAGCCGCTCATGGTCAGAGTGAAGACCTCTTTCATCGCCAATTGCATTAAGGGTTTATTAATAGCGGCGCTGACAAACAATGTTAAGGCAAAGATGCCATTAATAATAGGGGACTTCCAACGTAAATAAACGTCATCACGCAGCAGCAAGGTGCCGCCACAAAAAACAATGGTCAATAATAACACCACCCATTGCTGCTTATCGAATTTGCCTTTTTGGCGAATAAAGTGAATGGCATAAACGATGACAGTAGCGATAAGCAAAGCGCCCGCCGCTGCCAAAATACCATTTTGCCTAGCAACAACGAAGAAGGCAATTAGGGGAATAAAGTCTAATAAGGCTTTCATAGCAGATGAGATGTCCAACAAAAACGTAGAGTGTAGTTTACACGTCTACTGTACTAAACAAAAGCAGTCAGAGCTGCAATAACCATATATAACCAAGCAGATATGGCGCTTACCTTTACTTTCTTTATTTTGATCTGACGATAACACTTTAAGGCCCGCTTTATGAAGATAGACTTACATTGTCACAGTACTTGCTCTGATGGCACTTATGCACCTACTGAGGTGGTACAGCGTGCTCATAGCGCCGGCGTTGAGGTATTGGCTTTGACCGATCACGACACGCTGCTGGGTATCGATGAAGCAAGAGCTGCAGCTACTGCTTGTGGTATGCAGCTGATTAACGGCGTTGAGATCAGTTGTGAGCATACGCTAACGGGCGGTTATGGTAAAAACAAATCCACCAACAAGATCATTCATGTAGTGGGGCTTGATTTTGCTGATCGCGCGCAGATGCATGCCACCTTGCAGCACCTGCAAGACAGCCGTGCGACGCGCGGTCAGCGAATCACCGAAAAACTCAGTGAGCTTTTGGCTATCGATTATGATGAGCTTTGGCAAGATGTACTGACTAAAGCAGGCGGTAATCCGCAAGCAGTAGGGCGCGCCCATATTGGGCAAGTGTTGTTTGAGCGCGGTGAGGTCAAAACGGTACAAAAGGCATTTGACAAGTATCTGGCAGATCACAAGCCAGCTTACGTGGCGCTTGAAGCGCTGAGTATGGCGCGCGGTATCGAGCTTATTCATGCATGCGGCGGCAAAGCAGTGCTCGCGCATCCTACCCGCTATCATCTCTCAGCCACGCGAGTGCGTAAACTCATCAAAGAGTTTGCCGAGCTTGGCGGCGATGCCTGTGAGTTACCGGCTGATAGTGAGCCGGTCAGCACTCGGCGTATGGTCGATCGCACTATCGCTGAGCATCAGCTAGCCACCTCTATAGGTAGCGACTTTCACGGTAGTAACATGCCTTGGCGACGCCTTGGTGATGTACCTACTTTGCATGAAGAGCAGCGAGGGATTTGGCAATCCTTTGATTCATTATCTTGCTAATACTAGCAAGTGATTTAGAGCTATTTAGGGTTTATCAGTGCAAGGTCGAATGCTCAACAAACCCTAAACTTGCGCCTGTTAGTTTTTTGAGCTATTGAGATTTTATGATTGAATCAAGACCTTACATTCGATAATATCAATAAAAAACTCGATTTATTTATACCAACCTGTATACGGCTGCGTATCCATGGCTATTTCGATATATCAATTAGGCTATAAGAAGCTCTCTCAGATTATATTTGAATGGCAAATAGCAGATCGTACCTCGCTACTTGCCTTATTTATTTTTATAGAAGTCGCTCTGCATTGGTTGTGGTTTTTAGTGGTATGGTTGTGCCGAGATACCGTTGAACCTTATGTCGATATGCATCTGTTTTACCCGCTTTGGCTAGGCGTTACGATCACTGGGGTGCTGCTGTGGTGGATGATTGGTTATTTATCACGTATAAAAAGTAACTATAAACAACTACTGCGTTGGCAGCTTACATTAGTGCTGCTCTATACGGTTTATATCACTTATATTATCATCATGGTCGGCTACAGTAGTCTAGTCGCTGGCGTATCGCTGATTAGCGGTGCTATTTTGGGGATGATGCTTATAAAGCGTCGTTATGTATGGCGTATATTTTTATTACAGATATTTTTAGTGCTACTGGCCATTATCTCTCCTTACTTTGGTATCAGTTTGCCCAATTTGCGGCAAATGCCGGTCATCTCTCCGCTGATTGATATTTATAATTATCTCACTTATAACGAGATTATGACTATCGAAAACGCTATTGCCGCTTTTATTTTCACAAAAGAGACCTTGGATTGGGATGATATTAGTGAGCTACAGCGCTCATCGACTTTTTTTTGGCGCTCAACTCATGTCTATTTGGCACTTCCTAAAGCGCTTTTTACCGTCTATATTTTTCGTAAGCTGCTATATATCTTGGATGAGAGTAGAAAGGAGATTTTGGAGCATGCCCATAAAGATGAGCTAACGACTTTAGATAACCGCCGTTATGGCTTGACGCAAATGCAACAGACCTTAGCAGATGCTACAGCCACGCAAGATTATAGTGTTATTTTATTAGATTTAGATCTTTTTAAAGACATTAACGACAGCTATGGCCACAATGTAGGCGATCAAGTATTACGCGAAGTAGCGCAAGTCTTAATTGATTCGCTAGCGACGACTGACGCTATCATTAGTCGTTATGGGGGTGAGGAGTTTTTGATTGTGCTACCCAATACAGCACATGCTGAGACCCTGAGTATCGCTGAGCAGTTGCGAGTAAGAATCGCTGAACACGTCATCCAAACCGAGGACAAGGATAGTGTCAAAGTGACTGCGAGTTTAGGGATTTATACCTTAACGGCTGATGAGCTCACGGTGATCAAAGACAGGCACTTCTTAAAAGAACAAGCGCTACTCAGCTCACAAGCGAAACCGACGCGCACGCGAGCAGCAGTATTTAGCCAAAACAAACCCAGCGGCTCTGCTAACGCTTTATCCGATATTCAGCAGCAGCTACCAAAGGATATCTGCCAGCACTTGATCAGTAGCGCTGACAAAGCACTATACGAAGCCAAAGATAGAGGGCGCAATGAGGTGGTCAGTGCTAATGATTTATTAGCAGTGGAAGCATAGAGGCGCAGTTGTTAACTTGGTAATGACAGATAAATGTCTATAAGCTAGCGTACCGTTAAATGCTCCACTACACTTGCCAATACGCTAGTGGCAAAGCTGCCTGTCGTCAACGTAAAGCTCAAGACCAGCGTTTGCTCCTCATCTTGCTCATCCGCCCATCGACAGCTCAAATCCTCAACCGGTAGTCGCAGCGCTCGTCTTTGCGCTTTTACCTCACGCTGCTCAAGTCCTGTTGCTAAGGCCGCCAAAAGAGCATCTTGCTGTACGACTGTGTTCTCTAACTCAGCAGCTTCTCCTGCTACTTTATTATTGCCTGCGCCCCACATGACCGCGGTTGGATGAATATCACCGCTGGCCAATCGCGCTTGCAAGGTCTCATCCATGTGCTCACTGGCAAATATCGAGCCTGAGCCATTTAGATTAAATACATCGCCATTTAATCCTGTATTCCAGCTGCCGTCTTGCACTCTAGCGGCCAATATCTGATTAAAAATGAGGCTTCGCGCCGCCGATAACTCCATCGAATTTTGCTCGCGTACGGCACTTTTACGTTTATTTTTCTTTTTAGCTGATGAAGTGCTTTTTAATGGTCTGGCAAATAGGTTTAGCGCTTCGCGGATATTATTACCACCAAAACCAAAGCGCTGCGGACCAAAATAGTTAGGCACGCCGGTCTTGCTGATGGTCTGTAAGTGCTGCTCTACGGATGATTTATCGCCCAGCGTTTGATCTTTTGCAAACTCAATATCACGTAGAGTAATCACAAATTGATTGGCGTTATGCGTACCGCGATTTAATTTTTTATTATGCCAATGCTCAGCGATAATTTTGACCGTCTCATGCTCCTTGATATCTACAGGCGCAAAGTCGCTATCAGGCTTTTGTTTTTTAGGCAGCCGTAGACTAAACCACTGCGTCGTTAGCGCTTGGCGATCTTTAAGTCCTGAATAGCCGACATCGCGCAAAGGTATGTCCGCCCATTCAGAGAGTAATTTAGCTAAATAAGCGGTATTAATCTCTGATTTCTCTATATGTAGCCATAAATGCTCGCCTGCGTCTGTGAAGTCTACCTCTAACCGCTCATTGACCACAAAGTCTTCAGGCTTAGCTTTATAGAGCGCCCGTTTGAGAGGTGGCGTCATAGGCTGAGGTAGATCAGCGCAATTGGTTACTGCCGCAAAGTCGATAGTGGTAAGGTCAAGATGTTGATTCTCTATAGCAGTCATAAAATAGTCATTTGATAGGTGATAAAAGAGTGAGTGAGAATTTCTTATAATTCAATGAATAAAGTAGCATAAACGCTTAACGCTTAAACTATCGAGTTTTGGATTAACCGCTGAAAAGTTACGATTTGCAACGCGCTAGATATACAAAAAAACATCGCCCGCCAAGTGGTCTTGCTACTATTAAAGATAACGCCATTTTTAATGGTACTTATTTATCTGCAATATCAAAAAAGTAGTGCTTCACAATCAGCCTAGTAGAAGCAACTAACGATCAATACCTAATAATGAAATAGCAAACGTTAAGGATAACTTATGACTGACAATAACAAAATTACTATTAGCGCAGAGGGTATCAAAGATGGCGGTATGAAGTCGTTCAAACAAGACGATGATAGTATCATTTTAATCACCCGCGATGGCGATGAGTTTAACGCTTTTGATGGTAAATGTACCCATGCAGGCGCGGACTTAGGCGAGGGACTACGCTGCGGTAATCGCGTGATTTGTCCTTGGCATCACGGCACTTTTGATAGTACTGATGGCTCGCTGATAGAGCCGGTTGCGATGAAAGGCTTGACGCGCTATAGCGTGACTAGGGAAGGCGACAACTTAATCGTTGATACTACTAGCAATATCAACGAGCGAGCAGATAACGATCAGCTCGCTGATACGCATACCATCATCGTCGGCGGCGGCGGTGCAGGCTTTATGACCGCCAATCAGCTACGTCACACTGGCTATGGTGGCAAAATCACCCTAATCAGTGCCGACAATAAAGCGCCTTATAATCGCCCTTTGTTGTCCAAAGCATTTTTAGCAGGTCAAATGGATGAGGGTAAACTTATTTTAGGTGGCTCAAATTGGGCTGATAGAAACAATATCGACTTGCGTCTGAATCAGCGAGTCAGCGAAATCTTGCCCAATGAGAACGCTATTATTATCGAAAATAACAACGGCGATAATGAAAAACAAAGCGCAGACTTTTTGGTGGTGGCAACCGGCGCTGAACCTAAGATACCACCGTTTAAAGGTGCTGATCTTGCAAGCGTGTTTACGCTACGTAGCATGAGCGACGCCAAAGCCATCAAAGAGGCCAGCCAAGATAAGCATGTGGTCATCGTGGGTACTGGGTTTATCGGCATGGAAGCTGCAGCGGCGTTATCGCAAGCAGGCGAGGCCGCCTCAATCACTGTCGTTGGTCGTAGCGCGCGGGTAATGAGCAATATCGTCTCTGAGGCGGTGAGTAATGCGCTCATCAAACTGCATGAAGAAAATGGGGTGCGCTTTGTGTTTGGTACAGGTGTTGAGAGCATCGATGGAGACGGCAGTCACGTCAGCGATGTCACACTGTCAGACGGCAGTACGCTGGCAGCGGACGTGGTGGTTTTGGGTACGGGCGTGGCACCACGTACCGAGCTATTGAATGAAGTAAATGACCCCGATGGCGTGCAAGTCGATGAGCATCTACAGCTACGCGACGGCGTCTATGCGCTAGGCGATATTGCCAAAGCCACCAATCAGATGGGACGGATGCGTATCGAGCATTGGCGCGTGGCCTTACAGCATGGCATGGTAACGGCTGCTGCCATCTTAAATGAAGGCAATGACCACTCGCTAGAGGAACGTATTCCTTTCTTTTGGACGGCGCAATATGGCAAGAGTCTGCGCTATAGTGGTCATGCCGCGACGCCAGATAAAGGCATTTTATTTGGTACGCCTGACGATTTAGATTACATCGAGTACTATTTTGATGACGAAGGAGAGAATACTCGCGCTAGTGCCGCCAGCTCCCTAGGCCGAGACAAAGAGCTGATTGCTTTTAGCGAATTATTACGCCGTGGTCATGCGCCAACCCGCGCTCAAATCAATGCAGGATTCGATATTATCGAGCAAGCCCATGCGCTATCACCATAGACTAATTAGCGGCTAATAATTATCATAAAGGCTGTCCTAGTATATTAGGTCAGCCCTTTTTATTAGCAATAATGTTTAGCCCGAGAGAGTACCCAAATGACTGATACCGCGAAAAACAAAAAAACTGACAATGACACTGCTGACAAAGCAGCAAAAGTATTTTTACGGCAAGCGGATGCTAATGATGTGAGCGCTTTAGAGCAACTCTTAAACCTCTGCTATCGCCAAGATGAAGGCTGGACCAATGAGGCCGATTTGGTGGGCGGTATTCGCACCACGGCAGACGAGCTAGCTGGCGTCATTGCCAATCCTAAGCACTATGTTTTTGTTTATCCACAGACCGATACCGGCGAACGCGGCGGCAAGGAGATAGGCGAGCTATTGGGCTGCATAGCTGTCGATATAAAGGTCGAGACAGGTTCAGATAAAAAATCTCATAGCAATAAAGCTTATATCGGTATGTTTGCCGTACATCCAAAGCTGCAAGGAGCGGGCATCGGTAACGTGATATTGCAGGCCGCCGAAACTTTCGCTGAAAGACATCTAAAAAGTAACAATCAACCCACCCGTCTTACTATGTCCATCTTAAGTCACCGCCCTGAATTATTGGCTTATTATCAGCGCCGCGGTTATCAGCTAAATGGTAATAGTATGCCGTTTCCTGTCGATGGCAATAATGGCGATCCTAAGCGCGATGACTTAGTGCTATTGGAGCTTGAGAAAATCGTTAACGCATAACAGCGGACTTTATGCGCCCCAAAAGTGACCAAAAGTCATAAATAGCCCAATGCTGAGCAAGATAAATGCCACAATAATTAAGCGCTTGAACCAGTTAAAAGCAGGCAAGCGGGTCGCAGGGTCGTCAGACATCAAAAATGCAAACAAGAACAATAAACTTGCTGCTAAAGTCATAATGCCTAAGCCAACAGGTAAAATATAAAGGTAGACGGCTACCATCTTGCAACTCTCTTATCGTTTATTAGAATACTGGCATAATAACAGCAAGGATATTGAACTGTCTGCAAGTCACTTGAGGCTAAGGCATAAAAAGAGCAAGATACTAGCAAAGATAAAAGGCTATAAAAAGCAGTGCTATTGACAAAGAAATTATGTTGGGTTTTAAAGGGTGTTTAGGTATACTTTGAGCACTACCTAATCGAAACGAGAATATGATGAGACGTATAAAAAAATTAGCAATCATCGCTGTATTGACACCGCTCTTTGCCGCTTGCTCGAGCGGCCCCTCTGATAGTGACGTAGAAGAGCTGATTCAGGCGCAGTATGACAAGGCCAATAGCATCATGGACGATGCAATGGTGCAAGCGGGCGATGATGAGATGGCAAAAGCTATGAGCGGCATGATGGCAGGTATGATGCCAACGCTTGAGAGCGTAGACAATGTCAGCTGTGATACGACTGAGGGTGACAACACTTATCTGTGTACCGCTGATGTCACGCAAACCATCGGTGGCAATAGTCGTACTGATAGCGGCGCTTTTAAGGTCAGTGATGTCAATGGCGAATGGGTATTGACGCCATAGTGGTTTATTTGAGCTGTTATAAAGTTGATGATATAGAAAAGGTGCTTACGTAGCGCCTTTTTTTTGCTTAACAAGAGCTAATCAGTGGTCTATATTGTTCTAGAAGGCCTATGATAATAAAAAATAAGCGAATAAGGAGTACGCAATGTCTAGCAATATTCTATCTAAGGTCTTGTTTAAAAGAGCATTCAGAGCAACGACAATAGCAAGTGGCTTCCTCGTGTTTACGTCAACATTGTCAGCTACGGCTCAAGCTTCAAATCAGCACTATCAAATTGAAGAGTTTTCTGACGATTACTCTGCCATCATTATCCCAACAGAGGATGAAGATGGCAAGTCAAATAGTATTATTAAAGTTATCAATGCAAAAACTGGGCAAACCATGATTAGTCAGTCTGCTAGTCTCGATATTGAATATGAGTTAGACAACAGTAAAGAGCGTCAACTAAGCGACAAAATTAGCGCTAATATTGCCAATAGGTATTATGGCGAGCATAGCGTACTGATATACGATGACTTTAATTTTGATAATCAAAAGGACTTAGCACTAAGAGATGGACGCAATGGCTGTTATGGTGGACCTTCTTACCAAGTCTATCTAAAAAAGGATAATACTTTCATTCATAGTGATGGATTTACGGATCTGGCACAGGGATACTGTGGTTTTTTTGGCATCGATAAAGACAGTGAAACCTTGAACACTATGACCAAAAGCGGTGCTGCGTGGCATCAGTTTTCAGAGTATAAGGTGATCAACGATGAACCAGTCGTTGTCCGTATCATTGAGGAGGAGTGGAATAACAGAAGCCTGCTATCCATTACTGAAAGCAAAAAGATCAAGGGCAAAATGAAGGTCGAGAACTATGAAATGCTACCACCTTATGTCGAACAAGCAGAAAACCCATTTCCCTATATCTATATGCTGACAGTAGATAATGATAAAAAAATGGTGCTCGATAGTCAGTATAAAGATGGCAGCGAGCAATTATATTATGCTTTTGCAGATGAAGAGGGCCGAATTGAGCTGCTTTATGAAGGACAGTTTGACTATGATAAAACAAAGAAAACACTGAGCTTTACCAACAGACCTGTACTTTATAAAATTAATAATCAAGGCATCACGGTAAAACTACCTAATAATACGGTTCAGTTAAAAACGCAACCTAAAAGCGTGCTTGGCAGTTTAGATAATGTTGTTCAGTTTAAGAATGTCAGAGTAAAATAAAGAATATCGAAGTAATTCGTTAAAGCGAGATATAGTCCTCAAACCTAGCAAAAAAGGCGACTCCTTCAAGAGTAGCCTTTATAATAAATTGCTTAGTACGACTATCAAATTATCAAATCAACGCACATATTAACGCATCGTCACAAACTCTTCTGCACCGGTTGGATGAATAGCGACGGTATTGTCAAAGTCAGCCTTAGTCGCGCCCATCTTCACTGCTACGGCAAACCCTTGTAGCATCTCATCGACCCCGTAACCGATGCCATGTAGGCCAATGATTTTCTCCTCCTCACCTAAGCACACCAGCTTCATTACGCACTTTTGGCGATGCTGAGTCACGGCGCTATACATCGAGGTAAAGGTCGAGGTGTAGCACTTAATGTTGTCTTTGCCATGTAGCTTCACCGCGTCAATCTCAGATAAACCAATAGTACCGATAGCGGGATGAGTAAAAATCACCGTCGGTATCAAATCATAAACCAAATGCTCATCAGTCTTGTCATTAAACAAGCGCTCAGACAGACGCCTACCAGCGGCGATGGCAACTGGTGTCAGATCAATGCTGTTTTCGATAATGTCACCGACCGCGTAAATACCATCGACACTGGTATTTTGGAATTTATCGACTTTGATTTTGCCAAACTCGGTGGTTTCTACGCCCGTTACTTGTAGGTTGATGTTGTCGGTAGACGGCGCGCGCCCAATCGCCCAAATCAAGCAATCGACCGTATCAAGCGTGCCATCTTTGGTAAATAGCTCTAAACAGCCATCTTCGTTTTTATTGACCTCAGTGAGCGTAGTGTTGGTATGTAGATGAATACCGTCTTGCTCCATCTCTATCAGCAGCGCCTCGACGATAGTGTGATCAAACGAGCGCAGCGGCGAATGCTGGCGGACATAGAGATGTACCTCAGCGCCTAAGCTGTTCAGCACGCCTGCGATTTCGACAGCGATATAACCTGCGCCTGCGATAGCGACGCGTTTGGGCAAATAAGTCAATTTAAAAAAACCATCAGAATCGATACCGTGCTCTGCGCCTGGAATATCAGGGAAAATAGGATGACCGCCCGTCGCAATCAAAATATGGTCAGCAGTGATTTGCTCGCCATTGACCTCAACCGTATTGGTATCGACGAATTTAGCAAAGCCTTTAATCACTTCCACGCCGTTTTTGGCTAAGTTATTATCATAAGCGCGATGGATATTCTCGATGTACTGCTGACGGCTTTGAATGAGTTTTTGAAAATCGAAATTCTTTAACTCAACCTCGAATCCGTAGTCTGGCGCGTACTTCTCAATCGCCTCGGCGACTTGCGCGCCGTACCACATCACCTTTTTGGGTACGCAGCCCCAATTGACGCAAGTGCCGCCTAATTCATCCGCTTCGATAATCGCGCACTTTTTGCCATAGCTTGCTGCACGGTTAATGGAGGCAATACCGCCGCTACCGCCGCCAATGGAAATATAATCGTAATGCTTTGTCATTGTTATGTCTCTTCATTAAGTTTCGGTATAGTTTTGATCTCTATTGTAATGGGTATGGATAATCCATCTTACAAGTTTTTTATCATAAGGGTGTGCCAGCTAGCATCAGTTTATAAAAGTATTTAAACAAAAATAGCCTAACACATAATAATCTCATTTAAACCCACTTAAACCTGCCTAGACTATGGCACGCCGTCTATAAAATAACAGCCCAGGAATGGACAAGCCCAGTACCAATCCTGAGGTCACAAACAAGGCTTCGAATAAATACACCATCATTTGGCTAAATAACTCGTCTGAAAAGCCAAAGTAACCAATCTGCACCATACTGACCATCGCCTTATAAGCGGCGATACCTGGCATCATACAGATGACACTTGGGGAGATTAACGCTTTGGGCGGTAGGGTGTATTTTTTAGAAAAGTACACCCCCAAAAAGCTGGCGAGCATCGCGCCAAAAAAGCTGGCCACCACCAAATGTATATGCTGATAGACCAGCGCCGTTTTTAACCCAAAGCCCAACGCCGTCATCAGCAGACACGGCAAAATATAGCGTTTGGGCACGCTGAACATCAGCGTCCAGCCAAGGGTAATGATGCAAGACAGCACAATGGTCTCAATAAACCACATCTAAAACCCCCAGTGCTGTATGCGCAGTAACACCAGCGCCATCACAATGCCCACACAGGCGGATAAAGTGAGCATATAGGTAAACACCGCACGTCCAATACCGATATTGACATAGCCCTTTAAGATATCTGAGAAAGAGTTAATCAAAGGAAAGCTTGGAACTAGCAACAGCACGCTAGAGGCAACGGCGATATCGGCGTTATTGCCAATATCAAAGTAATAGGTCGTCGCCCCAATCAAAGAGGCGATAAAGGCCGTCACGATGACGGTGATAAAGGGATTGAAGTGGTGCTTTGCTAAGTAGATGCGGGTGAACATCGCCACCATACCCGCGATAAATGTCACCGCCGTAATCGACCAGCTGCCACCATTCAAATAAGCAAACGCCGCACATGACGCACCAACAAATATACTGACTAGCCATGTCGGATATACCGTTTTATCCAACTTATCAAACGCAAGGGTGGTAAGGTCGACCAAACTACCTTTACCTCTAGCGGCTTCGGTCTTGTTGACGATTTGCTGAATTTGTACCAATAAATTGACATTGATGCTTTGGTTGATGGTGTCTCTGGTAGTGGTGATACAGCGCTCATTACAGATAGTCGTCAAAGTGATAGCATTAAAATTTAGCGAACACTCGACGCTACTCATTCCCAATGCAAACCCCAAACGCTTCGATAAGTCCACTACCACAGCAGACTCAGCGCCATACTGCATAAGCAGTAATCCGCAGCGCACGCAGAGTCGAGTGATGCGTTGCTGCTGTACGTAGCTGATAGAAGTCATTGGAGGAATATGCATATTGGCTGCGATATCGATATGGATAGAGGTAAAGATAGCATAACTTGCCTTGCTTATTTGCTACTATTATAAAGCGTAAACCACTGTCACAAGGAGAATAAAATGCATATCGCTATCTTAACGCTGACTTTTGCGCTACCTGGCTGTAGCTCACTCAAAGAAAAGCGCCAACGTATGGGCGGCCTGCACGCACGTTTTGGCAATACGCCAAGCGTCGCCGTCTGTGAGAGCGGAGAGCGCGATCGGCATGATGCCAGCGAATGGACATTCGTTATAGTCGGACTCTATAAACGGGACATCGAGTCGCAATGCAGTCAGATCGAAGAAAAAATAGAACGCACGGTGGATGCAAGGATAATGAATGTTGAGCGGGAGTTTATTTAGGTTGAGGTGTTTTTATGTTTGGAGCTAATCTCGCTTTTCGCTCATATCTTGGTTGCCCACTAGAGCGGTGACTAATAGCCAGTAGCATTCCTGTTGCTTCGATACTGCTCCTAGCTAAGTCACCGCAATCTAGTGGTTAAACAAGGATAACCGCTACAATCGGGGCTAACGGTAAGCTCATGACCTTGCAAATGTCAATCGTGATTAAAGTGCTATAGATTAAAATGACTCAATGTGAGTAGGTTAATATTAGCAGGTATGGTGCGTAAAATGTACTCTATAAATACTATAAGGCTTCGTCCACTTGTTGTATGAATTACAATGTAACGTATGTCAATGCTAAGCTTTAGCATTAAATATAAGAGTATTATAAATGGAACTTGGGAGTGATCATGAATAAGAAGAATAAGACGTTGTACGATTTACTAGGTATCAATAATACTTTGCTAAAGGTTGATAATAACACTATTCAAGATATAAATAAGCAGCTACAAAGCCCATCGAAAACTGAGCCAAAGGATGATTTTTTAAAGTTGAAGACGCAACTTATTTCATTTCTTAGACAATACTTTCCTCAAGAAGTTATCATTGCAATTAATGTCATAGAACTATGGCTACCTAATATATCAGCCACATTCAAACAATCTATTCTAGTAAATACCTTTTTAAGCATTCCTGAAAAAAAGTTTAAGGGTAAGAAGTCGCTTCATACATATGAAGCGTTTGAGCAGTTCACGAAATATTTGATAACTATTTTTCCAGAATATCCAATGATGGAAGACTATGTGCCAGAAATAGACTGGGGTGAAATAAAATTTGAATTGAATAATCAGCTTTACAATATATTTTATGGTGGAGTGATTGAAAGAGTACCCGATTTTTTACAGGCTTTTTTGATTGTGCATGGTGACAAACCTGAAGCCATAAAGGCTATGTCATGTGCGTTAAAGACTCAAAGTTATGTCATTAATCAGCTTAAAAATATAGTTGAATTACCAGAAATTATAGAAAATGGACATTTAGAAGTTCCAAGCATCAGGTTCTGGACTGAGTGTAAGGAGGTACTTATAAACTTAGATAAATATATTTATGATATACCTAATATAATCTCTATATCACTAGGTAAGGAAGGCACTTACTCAAGCGTTCATGAGTTCAGTAATTCGTTTATGCAGTCACAAGTAAACCAAAATATATTTGTTCAGATAACGGAAAAACACTATCCTTTTTCAATCCGCAACAGTATATCCGTAGTCATAGATAAATTTGCTAAAAAATCAGTTGACGTCAAAGATGTTTCATTTCGGCTTTTAGACTTCATTAATCGTAGAGTAAGTACAAGTAGTGAACAGCCTTTACAACTAGTTGATTCTAATCAAATATACTCTACTGTCATAACAGCTGTTCTTCATGCTCAAGACAAATTTTACTTTGTAATAATATTAGATGACGACGAGGATACGGCAGAAATTTTTGAAAGTGATTTACAAAAGGCGCTACAGAGTGATTACTGGGGCTTTAAGAAAATAGATGCTCCTTATGCATTCAATATTAGAAATAAAGGTGAGGAAATAATACCTAGAGAAAAAATAGAAATTCTATATCTAACAGGGGGTGTCACTACAGCAATGGGTATGCTTCCAATAACAGAATTTGGCAAAGTTTTTCCATTAACTGAGTTTATCTCGATATTCGATAGTATTGAAACTATTGATGAATTTGTAGACTTCTTAAGTTTTGTAGAGAAGCATAAGAAGAGTATGTTTTCTCCGATAATTTCTCTAGCAGATAAATTTGGCTCCTTTAAAGATTCAAATGGAATTCTAGAGAAGGGTGCTACTAACTACGATATCATTGCTCTAGACCCACATACTGGTTCTAACTGGAGGTATAAATACTTAGCTGATTATTGGAAAGATTTAATAGTTGATTTTCCTGATAAAAAGAATAAATGGATACCGAGAAGCTCTTACGACAACAACCAGTTTTTAGGTGCTAACGATAGAACTAAGTATAGTTGGTCAACCAAGATTGCAAAAACCAATATACATTTTATGGTTCAATTAGATGAGTTTATATACTTACCTCAAGTAAACGGTAGAATGCTCGATTTTTTTGCGGAGAGTGCTACCGATGCCTTGTCACAGAGGAGAGAGATTATTGCGCAACTTAATATTATCAAACAGTACCAAACCATTATTTTTGAATGTGAATTAAACAAAGAGTATTTAATAAACGATAAAGGTGAAGCCGCACCTGTTGATGTTAATTTCTTTGATAGCTTAGTTTGGGAGGTTCGTCAGAATAATATTGGTAGTAGGGGACGTCTAATCGTTAGTCTGTCTATTAATATTCTAGCTATGAAAAAAGAGTTAGATAAATCTATCAATAGTGAGTTTCAAGGAGGATTAACTAAAAAGATATTAGATGTTATTCATGAAACTAACAATACTTATATTTCAAAGTCAATTATTGAGCCTTTAAAAGAGTCCTATAGGAATAAAACTAGAGTATCTTTGGGTTCTAAAAGTAGAGAGTTCGACTCGCTAGAAAGCTTCCATAGTTTGCCTAAACCTGAACACTATATAACTGCTAGAAAGGAATTAGCTAAAATAATAAGAGATACAGGTTATGAGAAAAAACGTTACGAGCTGACTTCTGCTAAACAAGTGATAAATGACATTGCATCGAAATATTTATCTAAATTACAAGAGTTAGTAGTAACCTATGACAAGTACCAATTAATAGTTGAAGTATTAAATAACTATGATGCATATATATATTATAAATATAACAATAGTTATCGTGCAATACAAAGTCTAGAGCACGAGGTAGCTTTTGATAGAGAAGAGTCAGTGCATGAACTTCAGAGTAGTTTTGCTAGAAACAGTAATGACTTCAGATATCTTCTAGAAAGATTGGTAGCGAATACTATTAGTGGTGATAAAAAGCCTTTGCAAGATGATATGTTATTAATAATAGCTTATGTTGATTGGTTAATGACATTATACTCTGCTAGTGAAGTAATTCATCATGGTATCGATGTTGGCGGTATTGAGATAGATAGCGAATATATACCACAGGTGTTTTTTTCTGATAATTTCGAAGACTTTGACCATGAGTTTGGTCTTGAGCAGGCAAGGAGTAATCTAGGTATAGATACTAATGAGAATGATGCGGTAGTAGGTCTAATTAGTGAAGACTTACTCAATAACCTCAACTTAGCCTTTATAGATGATTTAGGTTTTTCATTTACAACTTTTGCTATAGTGTTAGATGTTCTTCAAAGCTGGGCAGACATAACTAAAATTCAATTAGCTAACCATTACTGTGCATCCTTAGAAGAAGTTACCAGTGTATGTTTAAAGAAAATAAATGAGCTTCAAGATTTGAGTGATATTTCAGAAGTAGAGATATTTAAAGTACTTAATTTTTTAATCTTAAACCCTAAAAGAGTACTGAAAAAGCTTGGTTCCGAAACAGATGAGTTTGATATACCTGTTTTAGAATATAATAAAAGAGACCAACGTCTGAATATTAGACCTCTTATCAGTTTAGGTAATAATGTTATTTGGAGCGCAGGTTGTGCTTATCGTACAAGAGGTATATGGTTAGATAGAGTCGCTGAAGGACGCCTCCCTGCTAATTTTCCTTGGAAAAAGGTCAACAAAGTAGTAGATAATTTAAAAGTCGATATTGAAAAAGAACTTGAAGAGACTACTTTCAAAGTTTTTAACCGTCATTTTAATTCTAAATTTTGTCATCATGGTATAGACTTCAAAAGACGCTTTAAAAAAGAAGCCTTTAATGATGTTGGCGATTATGATGTCCTAGTTTACATTCCTAAATCAAATACCTGGATAAT
The DNA here is from genome assembly GCF_022129275.1 of Psychrobacter sp. Ps3. Taxonomy (NCBI): domain Bacteria; kingdom Pseudomonadati; phylum Pseudomonadota; class Gammaproteobacteria; order Moraxellales; family Moraxellaceae; genus Psychrobacter; species Psychrobacter sp. Ps3. The sequence continues at coordinate 38,429 of NZ_JADQAL010000014.1, read as the reverse complement.
GGTAGAGTGTAAATATAATCAAACACCTTACTGCTTGCAAGATATGAAACGACTTAGAGAAAGAGTTTTTAGAAACGGAAAAAAAACCCATGTACCTAAAATATTAAAGAGATATGAATTTCTTAGAAGTAATCACGATAAAATTTGTGAATTATTAGACTATCAATATTATTCTAATAGTTCACCTAATATCGTTATGTTATATATAACTAGAGAGATTTATTGGATTCATAGACGACCTCCATATTCTATAGATATAGAGTTTATTCAAGTGGATAAACTAGACAGTTGGTTGATTAACAATAAAGAAAAATGGGAAAACGAAGCCCTATTATAGTTTATGGTACAAGGGTCGTTCCAAGGATTGGTCTAGCCCCGATTGTAGCGGATATACTAACAAGGTAGGCGAGTTGCAATGACTTGGTTTTGAGAGAGTATCGAGGCAGCAGTAACATCTCAAACCGTAGTCACCGTCTCGTCTAGACTGGCAGATAGAAATGAAAAGCTAGAATGGCTACCAACAAAAAATGCCACTCTTTAGAGAGTGGCATTTTATCAATCATGACTAACTGTATTAGCTGACGTCTTTGAGTCCTTCCTCAAGCATCGGTTTCAAAAACTCACCCGTGTGCGAGCCCTCGACTTCCGCCACTTCCTCAGGCGTACCTTCCGCGATGATCATACCGCCGCCTTTACCGCCTTCAGGGCCAAGATCAATCACCCAATCCGCGGTTTTAATAACATCCAAATTATGCTCGATGACCACGATGGTGTTACCTTTATCGCGTAGCGCATGCAAGATGTTGAGCAGCTTATCAATATCATGGAAATGCAAACCTGTGGTTGGCTCATCCAAGATATATAGCGTTTGTCCCGTGTCGCGTTTGGCAAGCTCGCGTGCCAGTTTCACCCGCTGCGCTTCACCACCAGATAGTGTCGGCGCGGATTGACCCAAGCGAATGTAGCTCAGTCCCACATCCATCAATGCTTGCAGGCGACGATAGATCGCTGGAATCGCCGAGAAGAACTCAGTGGCGTCCTCTACCGTCATCTCGAGCACGTCAGCGATGGTTTTGCCTTTATAGTGAATCTCTAGGGTCTCGCGGTTATAACGCTTGCCTTCACACGTGTCACACGGCACATACATATCCGGTAAAAAATGCATCTCAACTTTAATGAGACCATCACCTTGGCACATCTCACAGCGTCCGCCTTTGACGTTGAAGCTAAAGCGCCCAGCTTTATAACCACGTGCGCGAGCTTCTGGTGTCTGGGCGAACATCTCACGCACGGGAGTGAAGACGCCAGTATAAGTCGCAGGATTGGAGCGCGGGGTACGACCAATTGGGCTTTGATCGATATCGACCATTTTATCCAAATGCTCAAGACCGCTAATGCTGTCATGCTTATCCGCGATTAGCGTTGAGGCATTGTTTAACTGAGTCGCTGCAATCGGCATCAAGGTGCGGTTGATCAAGGTTGATTTGCCCGAGCCGGATACACCCGTGACACAAGTCATCACCCCAACGGGCAGGCTCAGATCGACGTCTTTTAGGTTGTTGCCTGAGGCGCCTTTGAGCTCGATAGTCATCGGTACCTTTTTAGTTTTGGCTTTCGCTTTACCTTTACCCTCGACCTCTACTGTTTTGGCTTTATGCCGCACTTTTGGTATCTCAATGCGTTTTTCGCCCGACATATATTGTCCGGTGAGCGAGTCTGGCGTTGCCATCACTTCATCGACCGTGCCCTCGGCGATGATATGACCACCGTGTACGCCAGCCCCAATACCGATATCGATGACATGATCCGCTTGGCGAATGGCGTCTTCGTCATGCTCAACGACGAGGACGGTATTGCCCAAATCACGCAAGCGCGTGAGGGTTTTGAGCAGACGATCATTATCACGCTGATGCAGACCGATAGATGGCTCATCAAGTACATACATGACGCCCATGAGACCTGCACCGATTTGGCTGGCAAGCCTGATACGCTGCGCTTCACCGCCGGATAGGGTTTCGGCAGAGCGCGCTAGGGTTAGATAATCGAGGCCAACGCTGACCAAGAAGTTTAAGCGCTCGTTAATCTCTTTAAAGATCTTCTCTGCCACTTCACCTTTATGACCGTCAATCTTTAGAGTCTTATAATAGTCCGCCGCGTCGCCAATGGAGAGCTTGACGATTTCAGCGATGGTCTGGTCATCGACACGCACGTTACGCGAGATTTCATTGAGGCGCGCGCCATCGCAAACGTTACACGTGGTGTCAGCCAGATACTTTGCCAGCTCGTCACGCACTAAGTTGCTTTGCGTTTTGGCATAACGGCGCTCAAGATAAGGTAGTACGCCTTCAAACGGTACGGTTTTATTGGTTTTACGTCCGCGCTCATCGGTAAAGTTAAAGGTGAGCTTCTCTTTACCTGAGCCGTGCATGATTAGCTCTTGCTGCTTTTTGGGCAGCTCCGTCCACGGCGTATCCATATCGATATTAAAATGGTTACAAACGGTGGTTAGCAGCCCAAAATAGTACGAGTGGCGCTTATCCCAACCGTTAATCGCGCCTTGATTGAGCGTCTTATCAACATGAGTAATGAGCTTTTCAGCAGCGAAATACTGACGCTTACCGAGTCCATCACAAGTTGGGCAAGCACCGTAAGGGTTGTTAAAACTAAACATGCGCGGCTCAAGCTCAGGTACAGCGCGATCACAAATCGGACAGCTGTGCTTGGCAGACATCACTTGATTATCAGAGCCGCCCTCAGTAGGATTACCATCCATAAAGTGTAGCGTGACCAGACCTTGGCCTAAGCGCAGGGCAGTCTCGAGACTTTCGGCGACGCGGTTACCCAAATCGTCGCGGACTTTAAAACGATCGACGACGACTTCGATGGTGTGTTTTTTCTTTTTATCTAGCGTTGGTAGCTCGTCAGTATCATAGACATGACCATCGACGCGTACGCGTACAAACCCTTGACCGATCAATTGCTCAAGCAGCACTGTATGCTCTCCTTTACGCTCACGCACTACTGGCGCAAGGATCATAAGCTTGGTCTCATCGGGGAGTGCCATAACCTGATCGACCATCTCGGTCACCGACTGCGCCACCATAGGTTCGCCATGCTCTGGGCAATAAGGCGTGCCGATACGCGCGTATAATAGACGCAGGTAATCATAAATCTCAGTGATCGTACCAACCGTTGAGCGTGGATTATGGTTGGTCGATTTTTGCTCAATAGCAATTGCCGGTGACAAGCCTTCGATGCTATCGACTTCAGGCTTTTCCATCTGCGATAAGAACTGGCGTGCATAAGCGGACAGACTCTCGACGTATCGGCGTTGTCCTTCGGCATATAGCGTATCAAAAGCCAAGGACGATTTACCAGAACCGGATAAACCAGTAATCACCACGAATTTATCGCGTGGGATATCAAGATCAATGTTTTTGAGATTATGAGTACGTGCGCCGCGTATTGCGATATGGTCATGGGCCATCGGTAAGGGGTTTCCTATTTTCTAAAGTGGGTCAGCAGTTCATAAAACTAACCAACAATTGTAAATTTAAAAAGTAAATAATGTTAAGTCATAATAAAATAGATAACTAAAAGGAAAAAGCAGTCAAAGGCTTAACTATTTTTTAAACCCTATTCGCTTTCATTAATTAACAAAAGTCTATCTTTGTCAGTTAGGGGTAAATAGCCAACCGGTATTTATATTTTTACGATAGCTATTGAGCGAGTTTGAAACTGCTGCATTTCTTAGTAAACGAATAATTATCAGCAAGCCATATTCGTAGCAGAACAATAAGTAAAAGAACAATGCTATCAACGCTTTACTTTATAGTTACGATTAGGCGATTATTCAAGTCAGGGACACGTATTAAAGAAGGTTAGTAACAAAACTATAGAGATCATGACGGTAGAGCTAGCGAGTAGCGCCTAGTAATAAAAGTCTCGGCAAGAAAATGGTGAATGTCTTATACTAGGGAGCTTGATTTGAGGCTGAAGTTAGCAGATGTTATAAGATGAACCAGTGAGGCAAGTATGAATAGCGTAGAGAAACGGGCAATCTTAGGGGTAGGCGGTATTTTTGCTCTGCGCATGGTTGGTCTGTTTATGATCGTGCCAGTGTTTTCGGTCTACGGCGATAATTACGCGTATGCTACGCCGTTTTTGATCGGCCTGGCCGTTGGTATCTACGGACTGGGTCAGGCGATATTTCAAATACCGATGAGCCTTGCCGCCGATAAGTTTCCGCGTAAGCCGATTATCATGCTTGGTCTGATACTGTTTGCGGTGGGCGGTATTATTGCCGCCAATGCCACTGATATTTATCAGGTGATCATCGGGCGCGCGCTGGCAGGGAGCGGTGCGGTTTCTGCGGTACTCATGGCATTGCTTGCCGACGTCACCCGCGAGGAGATGCGCACCAAGGCAATGGCGACGATGGGCTTGACTATTGCTACTTCCATCATGCTCGCCTTTGCCTTTGGGCCGTTATTAGTAGGCTCGCTTGGTATCTCTGGTCTATTTTGGCTGACGGCAGGATTTGCTATTTTAGCGATGCTGCTACTTTTTGTCGTACCCACACCAATGCGCGTGCTCAAGCACAATCTGGATAACAAATCGATCGGTGAGCAACTCGCTACCGTGCTCAAAATCGGCGACTTAAACCGTTTGCACTTTGGAATTTTTGCGCTGCATTTGACCATGACAGCGATATTTGTGATCTTGCCGCATCAGCTCACAGAGGTGATGGGTCTATCGGTACGTCAGCAAGGCTTAGTGTATTTGCCGCTATTGTTTGTCGGCTTTGCCGTCGCCATTCCTTTTATTATTATCGCTGAAAAGAAGCGTAAAATGCGCCAAGTCTTTCTAGCTGCTATCGCCTTAATGACTGCAGCCTTGGCATTACTGGCGCTGGGTAGCCAAGTCGGTGTCGGTATTATTGTAGGTTTATTGCTCTATTTTATGGGTTTTAACTTACTTGAGGCCACGATACCGTCTTGGATATCCAAGCGCGCCCCAGTCGCGAATAAAGCCACGGCGATGGGGCTTAATTCATCGAGCCAGTTCTTTGGGGCTTTTGTTGGCGGAGCGATGGGCGGTTTGCTATTGACCCAATCTGACCTACTCGCTTGGGGCATTCTAGCTGCTATTATGGGAGCCGCGTTATTGATCATTCTGCCAATCTCGCAGCCGCCGTATCTATCGAGTACGACAGTAACGATACCCAAAGACGTCGATATTCAGAGCTGGTCGCAGCAGATAACCGCGATTACTGGTGTTGATGAACTGGTCGTTATGGCAAAGGAGCAAGTCGCTTATCTCAAACTGGATAAAACCCAGCTAACGGATGAAGCGAAGCAAGAGCTTGCCAAATTAGCCCAAAGCCCTTTGAATATTTAATTGCGCCATTCAAACCTAATATTACCGGGCAGTGGTATTGTGCGGCAAAAGGGTAGAGCTTGGCATCTTAATACTGAATACACATCACAGATAATAATAATCTATAGGGCCAACTAACGTACAAATGTATAATATTAAGCGACATAGAATGTCGTCTATAAATAAGAGTAGCTAGATATTTATGCAAAAAACGTATAAAGTAAACCTATAATATTAATTGAAAAGTAGGGTTGATAATTATTGACCTTATAAAAATAGATTAAAGTAAGCAACATAGGCTTTTATATAAAAGCTTAGCGCTTATCAACAAAATCATCTATAAAAAAGGAAGACATTATGCGCGGAGTTAATAAAGTCATCATCATCGGTAATCTTGGTGCGGATCCTGAATCGCGCCAATTCAATAATGGCGGTAGTGTTACTAATATCTCAGTCGCTACCTCTGAGCAGTGGACTGACAAACAAAGCGGTGAAAAAAGAGAAGCGACCGAATGGCACCGTGTCTCACTTTTCAATCGTTTGGGCGAAATTGCCGCTCAGTACTTACGTAAAGGCAGCAAAGTCTATATCGAAGGTAGCTTGCGCACTCGTAAATACCAGGCTCCTGACGGTAGTGACCGCTATGCTACCGAAATCCGTGCCGAGCAGATGCAAATGCTAGATGGCGCAAGCGGCGGTCAAGGCGGTCAGCAAGGCGGTGGTCAAGGATTTGGCGGTCAGCAAGGCCAAGCTGGTGGCATGGCAGCAGTCGCACAAGGTGGTCAGCAGGGGGGCTATGGCAATCAAGGTGCACCGGCTCAGAATAACAATCAATTTAGCCAACCAGCACAGACACCGCAGTCTAAGTCTAACGCTATGCCAGACGGCCCAGTCGATGATGATATTCCGTTCTGAGGAATACAATAACAATATGTTGTATAGTGAGCTCAGTATAAAAACGATACAGTGGGACTGGGATAAATTTTACGCAGCCTCTGTCGGCGCAAGCACAGCACGCAAGGAAAATTTATACCAGTTCCACGTTGATATATAATTTATCTGTTTTATTTAGAACCGACTATATTTATAATTCTGTAGCTCATTGATAATAATATCATTGAGCTATTTTTATATCTAAAAGTATTGTATTTATATTCAATAACCAATAAAAAACAACTTATGTTGTTTTTCTAAAAAGTAACGCTATCGATAATGAATTATAAATAGCGTATTATCGTTAATAGAGTTTGGTATAATAGTGAGAGTTAATGCAGTCTGTATTTAGATTGAATTAATTGTTTTATATCTATAATCAAATAATTGCATCGCTCATTAGAGAATAAACGATTAAAGACGATGACGACTAATGGATTATAGATTTTAGGCTATTGAGTCTATTTCCTATAATAAACACTTTTATACCGAGGCTATTATGAAAAATAACAACCCTATTGATTTAGAAAACTTAGACGTCGAGCAACTGCGCGCAATCACTGAAAACGCCCAGCAGCTGATTGATCAAAAACAGCATCAACGTCTATATGATGCTTATATGCAATTTGAGCAAATCGCTGAAGACGCTGATAGCAGCATTGATGAGATTCTAAAAGCCGGCGAGAAGCTTGAGAAGAAGCGCAGCATCAAGTATCGCAACACCGATAACAGCGAAGAGACGTGGACAGGCCGTGGTCGCAAGCCAACTTGGCTTGTGGAAGCCTTAGCAGCTGGCCGTGAACTAAACGAGTTTGCTATTTAATAAAGCTATAGTCGAACCACTATTAAAGTGTTACAGCGTTAGACTCGTTTAGCCTACTACTGTAGTACTTGCACTCGTCTGCCTTGTACCACTTTTAATATTGATTGACTATATCAAATCAGTACGATACTCGGCGCTAAGCTTGAGTAAGAAACCAGTATTTTTATTTAAGAATACTGGTTTTTTTATGTCACCTAGAGCGCATTATTTGCTATGATAATGAGCTTTTAACCCTTTTAAAAGAGTCTTTTATTCGTGCCAAAACTGTCTGCATCGTCCCATAAACGTCCGCGTAAGCTGTGGTGGCTGGTGGGTTTGGTGGTGTTTGTGCTATTTGCAGTACTGCAAATGCCAGCGGCATGGATCGTCGAAAAATATGCGCCTGAGTCGCCGTATGTGCAGCAAGTATCGGGCAATGTCTGGCAAGGCGCGCTTATCTGGCAATTACCACAAACGGGTACGGCGCTGACCGGCTCGGCCAATTGGACTTGGCAGCCGTGGCAGTTATTTTTGGGTAAGCTTAGCGCTGACGTTGAGATTACGACCGGCCAAACGCGCTTAGATGGACAAGTCAAGATAGGGCGCAGCGCATGGCAAGTGGATGATATGAGTGGCAAAATTGCTGCTGAAACTTTGGTCAGTGTCGTCGATTGGCAGCTACCCAACACACCGATTCAGCTCAATAATGTCTCTATACAGCGGCAGTCAGCGGCGGGTGATAAGAGCGCCGGTTTCCATAAAGCGGATGGTCAGCTCACTTGGGTAGGCGGTGAGGTCGGCTATCCTAATGCCGGCAAGATACTCTATATTACGATGCCGCCCATGCGCGCGCAGCTCAGTAGCGAACAAAAAAACGATAACCATCTACTACATGTCAATTTATTAAATAATCAAGACAAACGCTTAGGCGACTTGTATCTAGATGGTGATAACATGTTGGATGTCAGTTTGACCCAGCGCTTACTTGAGAATATGCCAGAATATCAAGGTCAAGCGCCGCAAGATACTCCAGTCATTAGTGTGCGTCAGCCGTTATTAACCGGCTTAGGGGCAAATTGATCATGAGTATGAGCGCACGACTAAAGCCGATAATGGATACGCTCAATCGCTTCTCAGCTTGGCTGTTATTATTAGCGATTATTTGGTTGTGTTGGGTGGCAGCGCGATTATTGTGGCTGATATTAGCGCCGCCACTTGCCCCAGCTTTACCGCTGCAAGCGCTTCAAAACAACGCAAATAGCGCCGTTGACAACAGCAATTTGTTTGCCATTTTTGCAGACCCTAAGCCTGCCGCGGCAGCTGTTCAGCCGCCGCCGAATGTAGAGCTAAAAGGAGTGCTGCTCGCCATACCTGATAGCTTGTCGTCAGCGCTACTAGACGTTAACGGTGACGTCAAAAACTACCGTATCGGTGATGACTTAGCAGACAGCGGTTTTACGCTTATCAGTGTCGATTGGAATGCAGTGATTATTGCTGACGCCGCCGATCAGCAAATCGTTATCGAGTTGCCAGAGGCGCTACCACTCGATCAGCGCGGTTTAGATGACAGCGCTATTGGCAATCAGCGCCTGCCTAATACGGGTAATGCAAGCAATACGCTACCTTTGCCAACCCAAAGCCCGCCGATAGCTACTGATGATCCGCCAGCAGAAGAGAGTCAACCTGCTGACACAAGCTCTGCTATCGAGGAAGCGGTAAGTGCGCTAAAAGAAAACCCAGCCAGTTATCTAAGCCGTATGGGCGTCATGGCGTCAGGCGAGGGCTATCAGGTCACTGCAGCTATGCCATCAGGATTGCGCAATCGCTTAGGGCTTGAGGCTGGAGACAAGGTACTGACTGTCAATGGACAAACGGTTGGTAGCAGTCCAGCGCAAGATGCGACGGTTCTGCAACAAGTGCAGCAATCGGGCGCAGCGCAGATTGAGGTGCAGCGAGGCGAGCAAGTGATTACGATTCGCCAGCAGTTTTAGGGTAGCGCGAACATTTTTATCATAATTTAGTTTTATCAGTTTATCTTACACAAGTTTTACCGCGTTAATTTATAACTGTCAGTCAGCAGTATGTTAGCCTGTAGCATCTTGTACCTCACAGTGACATCACAATGGGTAATCATGACCATGGTAAGTTTGGATAAGTTTTCAACGACAGCTTTACGTCTTTCTATACAGCGGTTACTACGTATATGCCGGCCTTTATACTTAGCGCTGCCATTATGGGCAGCCTCTTGTGGTCTGGCGAGCGCTGAGAGCTGGAAAGTTAATTTGCAAGATGCTGATATAAAAGCTTTTATCAACGAAGTGGCCACTATTACCGACCAAAACTTTGTTCTTGATCCACGTATCAACGGTAATGTCACTGTCATATCCAACCGTGCGTTGTCCCGTGATGAGATCTATCAGTTGTTTTTGAGCGTCATGCAAGTCAATGGTATAGCGGCGATAGATTCAGGTACTACCGTCAAACTAGTTCCAGATAATGTCGCTAAGCAATCGGGGGTGGCGGTCGATTTGCGCGGTGATAGTATGGGCGAGTCGTTGGCCACTCGAGTGATTTATTTGACCAACACGCAAGCGGCTGAGATCTTAGGCGTGATTCGGCCCTTGATGCCGCAGTCCGCCCACGCTGCTGCCGTACCGGGCGTCAATGCGCTGGTGTTATCTGATCGCGCCGATAGCCTCAACCAGCTCACTGCGCTGATTCGCGACTTAGATAGCAATGTCAATGATAGTCTGCAAGTGATACCGCTACGCCATGTCGACGCTGAGCGTATGATGGATCTGATTAGCGCTTTGGTGAGTACCGGCGGCGGTCAGGCAGCAGGCGGCGATCAGCTCAAGGTCATTGCAGATAGCGCAAGCGATAGGCTACTAGTCAAGGGCAGTCCGGAGATGATTGCCAAGGTACAAGAGATGGTCAATCAGCTTGATACCACGCCATCACGCCGGCTCAGCGGTTTGCGCGTATTTCGCTTAAAGTATGCTAGCGCCGCTCATATTGCCGATATGCTACGCGGTTTGTTGGCCAATCAGTCTCTTAATAGCTCAGGGGCAACCTCCACTCTAGAGTCCGCCTCCCTGACTGGGGCTAGTAGTACAGGCGCTACGATCAACGGGGCTGCCAATGAGCTACTCAATAACGCGACTAATAATGCAAACAGCCCTTTTGCGACTAGTGCTACAACAGGCGGCGCAACCAATAGCACCACAGGTCGGCCCTTTAGTATTATTGCTGATGAGACGCAAAATGCCATTATTGTCAATGCTGCACCTGAGCTGATGTTTGAGATTGAAGAGGCGGTGAACCAGCTCGATAATCGCCGCGCCCAAGTGCTCATTCAAGCGGCTATCGTGGAGGTATCCGGCGATGATGCAACGCAATTGGGCGTACAGTGGGCGCTTGGTAATGCCAATAGCGGCTTAGGGGTCGTCAACTTCAACAATGTTGGGGCTAGCGCGACTTCCTTGGCGGCAGCGGCGTTAGCGGGCGGCGGCGTTGCTGGTGCTGCTGGTCTTAGCTCAGCGGCCAACTCTATTGTCGGCGCTTTGATAGGGATTGGTGATAGCCGCAAAGACAGTCAAGGCAACACTGAGTTTTATGGCGCTATCTTACAAGCCCTCGACTCTTCAACCAGTGCCAATCTATTGTCGATGCCTTCTATTTTGACCTTAGACAACGAAAAAGCCAGTATTTTAGTCGGACAAAACGTACCTTTTGTTACCGGCTCTTATACCACTACCGGTAATGACTCTACTAATCCTTTTCAGACTATCGATCGCCAAGACATCGGTATCAATCTCAATGTCATCCCGCATATCGGCGAAAACGGTACGGTGCGCTTGGAGGTCTCGCAAGAGGTTTCATCAGTTGTGCCAGGAAGCGTTGGTAACTCCAGTGGAATCATCACTAACAAAAACCTAATCAACACCACTATCTTGGCAGACGATCAGCAGACCATTGCTCTGGGTGGCTTGATGCGTGATAATACGACGTCCCGCCAGCAAAAAGTGCCCGGTCTCGGTAACGTCCCAGTGATTGGGCGACTGTTTCGCTCAGACAATGACAGTACGCAAAAGAGCAATCTAATTATATTTTTGCAGCCGACGATATTGCGTGATGGCGGCGCGGTGGCTAGCGTCACTGAGCGCAAATTCAATCAGATGCGCGTCTTACAATTAGTCATTGATAAAAACGGCACCATCAAGCAGCTGCCTCTTAGCGGTACTGAAGGCTGGGATGGTGAGGTCAATAAAGATTATGAGCTCATGCCGCTAAATCCACTGATTCCTAAACGCGATCAGACGCCAAATCGAATAACCCCGCCATCAGGCTTCACGCGCGTTGATAGCCCAAATGCAGGTATTACTACTTATCCTATTAGCCAGTAGCTTTGCTAGCGGGTATCAACTTACAGACTATCGTAAAGGAGCATTATGAATAAGAAAAAATGGCTTACATTAGGTTTAGTCGGTACCGCTTTACTTTTGATACCTCGGCGTAGTAGTCGGCAGACGCCGCCGATCACTGAATGTGATTTAAAAGGGCCACATAACGATGCTCAGCCGCTCGCTAAAGATAAAAACAGTACGCAAATAACCGCACCAACAGAGAATACTACCGATTAAATCTCGCTTTTTTAGACTTATCCCAGTTTGTAGACTTATCCTAGGCAGTCATCAGAGACACGCTGAGCAGCTTTAAAATTATCACTACGTAATATTATCAAGCATTGTGTTATTCTTTTAAGCAGTTCTTTACTGTAGCTGACTCCATGAAACGCCATAACGACGCATCCATACATTTACATTCCGCCCTCATCTCTTGGATATCCTTTTTTAGAGGATATGTTTTGAAGGGGGCAGTGCTTGTGATAATGCTTGTATTGGCAAGCCAGGTTTTGTTAGGTTGTGCGCCGCAACCTGAGTCGATGTTCGAGCAGCAAGCCGAGGAAGAAGCTGCTAATGAAATCGGGGCTCATAGCACCATACAGAATTATGAACTTTCTAAGCCCAGTACTTCTAGCGCTGCTAACGCTTTGGATAAGACAGGCCATAAGCAAGCGCTCCCCATCAATATCAGTAAACAACAGACTATCGCGCGCCAACCTAACTGTAATGGGCAGCAAACGCGCTGTCAGTATTTGGAACTCAATACCTTAGCATTTACGCCGCCGCAGCCTTGGCTTACCAATATCATGTGGCAAACGGTGGCTAGAGCCTTGTCGCCAGACGCGCCTTTTATCAGTCAACAACAAGTGGCAAGAGACTCAGTATCCGCGCTGTTAAAACAAATAGAGTTTCATAGTGCAGGAGTCAGCTCGCAGCCCAAATATCAACGTATTGATACCGACTTAATCCTCAACCAAGGCTTGAGTGCTGATAGTGTTGCAGCAAGCAATGGTAGCAACATGGATAGCCACATGAATAACGAGGTGATGACAGGTTATCTATTAGTCGAATCGACTCAGCAGCGCAGCGAGGACCATCAGCAAGGGCATCGCGACTACGTCATGCTAGATATGCAAAAAAAGCTACAATTGACCGTAGAGGATGTGTTATTAGCAGACGCTGATACCCAAAAGCTACTATCGACTTTTAATACCATCAAAAAACAATGGCTCGCTGAGCAAGGGGTTGAGCAGCAGTATCTAGAAGAGTGGCCGCTTCCCTTATCTGAGCAGTGGTATATCGATCAGCAGGGATTGCATCTGGTCTATCAATCCGGAGAGCTGCTCAATACTCAGCTGCAGCCAGTGGATTTTGTGGTTCCCTTCACTCAGCTCCAAGGTATCGTAAAGCCCAGTTATATGGTGAGACTCTCAACGAGTATGATGTCATCCTAAGGCTTGTTTGATAGCTCAACTTTGATAGTTCAACGTAGTTCAACCTTAGCAATGAGGGTCGAGCCCTACAATATATACCGAAAATAACAGTGATATTAATACAAACTCACCTTGCTAAATAACCGCAGATTAGTGATAGTAAGAAGCTAGTGTAAGGAGACCATTCATGGCTGATACCATCCAGTCGCTAGCGAATAGTAAAGAGGGTGTACGTTACCCTTTAATTGATACGCATACCCATTTTGATGCGCCTGTATTCGATGCAGATAGAGCGCAGCAAGCGCAGCGCGCTTATCAAAGCGGAGTTGAGCATTTAGTGCTAGTCAGCTATCTATACCGGCATTTTGACCGGCTTTATGAGGTAAAGCGGTTTTTTGATAAGCGTAAAGTTGCAAGCGACCAAGCTGATTCAGTAGACTCAGATTTAGTAAACATCGATGCCAGATCCATACCTACAGCGCATATTGCGCTAGGGCTACATCCTTTTTATATAGAGCAGCATACCCAAGACCACTTAGACTCAATGGCAGACATGCTAGATCAGCAGCGTCCGCTAGCGATTGGGGAGATTGGGCTCGACACTTTTACGCCACAGATGAAAGAGCCTGAGGTTTTTGCTAAGCAGCAGCGCTTTTTTTGCGCTCAGCTTGATATGGCGGTGGCGCATCAACTACCGGTGATGCTGCATATCCGTAAAGCTCATGCTGAAGCGTTAGCGATACTAAAAGAGCATGACTATGACGCCAAAACCTTAGGCGGTATTGCTCATAGCTTCAGCGGCGGTGAGCAAGAAGCTAAGGCCTTTGTGAAGCTCGGGTTTAAGCTCGGTGTGACCGGACAAGTGACTAACCCGAATGCCAAAAAACTACGCCGCGCGCTGCAAGCAGCCGTTGCTGAGTACGGTATCGGCTGCTTAGTGATAGAGACTGACTGTCCAGATATGACGCCGATTAACTGCCAGACTTCTCGCGATAACGCCTCCGCTTTAGGCAAAAATCAAGCTCAAAGCTCAGATGATGTTTGGGAGAGTGACGAGGGTGATGACAGTCATAATCGCAACGTGCCCGCTAATTTGCCTCTTGTGTTAGCGAGCTTAAGCGAGCTACTGGCAGTGAACGAGGCAAAACTGGCTCAGCAGCTGTGGCAAAATAGTATCGATAGTTTAGGTCAATCTTGGTCTTATTCTATCCCTGATTCTGGTACTATTTTGAGTATTGGCTCTGGTACTAAAAAGTCTACTTCTAACCAGTAAAATGACGCTGAGAAGTGCTAAGCCTTTAGCATTGATACTAGAAGCATAAATCAATGCGGTGCTAGTAAATAGAATGACAATAAATATAATTTCAATAGTTATAGTTTCAATAAATATAGTGTTAATAAATATAGTATTAATAAATATAGTATTAATAAATATAGTATTAATAAATAGAGTTTTAATGCATGAAAGATCAATTCACCGTAACCGATAGCAAAGTCGCTGATAGCGATATACCTGAAATGATGACGACAGTAGCTGATGATAGTCAATATCAACGCCGCTTTCAGGGCACTCAAAAGCTGTATGGTGCTGATGCTTTTGCAAGCTTTGCAGCCGCGCGTGTCTATGTAATTGGTGTTGGCGGAGTAGGCTCTTGGGTGGCTGAAGCTTTGGCGCGAACCGCTGTCGGCTGCGTGACGTTAGTCGACTTGGATGTACTGGTCGCCTCTAATGTCAATCGGCAGCTACCAGCGCTTGACAGCAGCTTTGGTCAGAGTAAGATTGCCACTATGGGCGCGCGTATGCGTGAGATTAATCCAAATATAGAGCTGCACTTAGTTGATGACTTTTTGACGCCTGATAATGTCGCGCAATTGTTACCTGATCGCGGGGCAGCTAAGCAAGCTATGGCGCAGAATCGGCCGATTATTATTTTAGATTGTGTCGATGATATGAGTGCTAAGCTTGCTATTGCCTTACATTGCCGCTTTAATAAGCTAAAGCTTATCTGTGCAGGCGGAGCAGGCGGCAAAATAGATCCGCGCCAGATTACGGTTAGCGACTTAAAAGACAGCTATCAAGATCCTTTACTGGCAAGACTACGTAACAAGCTGCGTCATGAAAAAGGCATCAATAGCCAAATGAAAGAAAAATTCGGCATCAAATGTGTCTATTCAACTGAGCCGCCGCGCGTCGAAAAGACAAATCAGTCCGCCGGCTTAAACTGCGGCGGTTATGGTTCGGCAGTGGCGGTAACCTCAGTCATTGCTATGGTTATGGTAAGTGAGACTCTACTTATACTCAGCAAGCAAGCGGCGGCTACGGCGGCTACTTTATAATCGTTTTGGAGAAGGCATGTCCACTTATCCGCAAGCAAAAGATGAAAAAGCACGCATCGCGAAGCTACAAGAGTATCAAGTTCTCAACACGAATGTTGAACCGACTTTTGAGCGCCTATCCGACGTGGTAAAGACCTTCTTTGACATGCCAATCGTTGCCATTACCTTTATGGATGAAGATACTCAGTATTTAAAATCCCCTCGTGGGCTTGGGGATACTTGTACTACCACCCGCGGCGTGGCGGTTTGTAATTATACCGTGCTCTCTGACGAAGTGTTTGTGGTCGACGATCTATCGGTAGATGAGCGTTTTATTGATAATAGCTTAGTCACCACCGACCCTAATTTACGCTTTTATGCCGGCGCGCCTATTATCTTGCATGAAGATAATAAGACCTATCGTCTAGGCTCACTGTGCCTGATGGATACTAAGCCGCACTATGACTTTAGCGAAGAGCAAGCCAAGCACTTAACGCAGTTCGCTCAGATGGCAGCCGATGCGCTGCAGCTACAAAAAAAGCAGCGCCTTGCTAAGCATGCCAATGATATGAAATCAGATTTTTTGGCAAATATGAGCCATGAGATCCGTACCCCTATGAACGGCATCATCGGTATGGTCGATATGCTCGATGAGACGGCTTTGAGTGCTGAACAAAAAAACTATGTCGACAATATAAAAGTATCGACAGATCATCTGCTGGTTATTATTAACGGTATTTTGGACTTATCAAAAGTTGAAGCGGGTAAGATGGTCATCGATACGGTACCGATGAGCTTAGCTACTATCTGCAATGAAGTAGTGAATTTATTTACCACTAAGGCCACTCAGCGCGGATTGACTTTAGAGTACCACTACGATGATACTCTAAACGCCTATGTAGAAGGCGATCCTGTACGCCTTAAACAGATTTTTTCTAATCTAATCAGTAATGCCATTAAGTTCACTCGCGAGGGTGGGCACATTGTCTTTGATGTCAGAGAAGCCGAAGATCATGATTTGGAGGCGTTTGACGCTCAACGAGGCGTATTGGACGCCACTAACAATCCTATTCATTATGACGATATGACGTTTTGTATTACCGTCTCAGATACTGGGGTCGGGATAAAAGCGGAGTCGCTAAATGCGATCTTTGATGCCTATAATCAAGCAGACAAGTCAACGCACCGATTATATGGTGGGACCGGTCTTGGATTGTCGGTCTGTAAGTCACTAGTGGCGCTAATGGGTGGTCATATATGGGCAGATAGTGTCGTTGGCGAAGGCACCACCTTTAAGATATTGCTGCCCTTAAAGGCGATCGATAAGCCCCAGTATAAGTCATGGCAACAGGCCAATCATATCGATATCGAACCTGAATGGTACTATAACGGACATGTACTGTTGGTTGAGGATGATAATGTCAATGCGATGATTGCGCTAAAGGCTTTGCGCAGTAGTGGCCATGAGGTCACGCACGTCACTGATGGCCAAAAAGCTATTGATGAATTTATAGCGAATCCTAAACGTTACGATGTGATTTTGATGGATCATCATATGCCTATCATGGACGGCATACAGGCGACCATCAAGCTGCAAGAGTTATTCGATACTGAGGACTTGCCGCCTATTATCGCTCTAACTGCTAACGCTATGGACGGCGAGCGCGAAAAATACCTGCAAGTGGGTATGCAGGACTACTGTAGTAAGCCCTTCAAAAAAGAGCAGCTCAATGCCTTAGTGCAGTATTGGCTGATGTATAAACAGTCCGTTAATACATAATTTTAGATACAACCTAAAAAAAGGCTTAATCGCAATCCGATTAAGCCTTTTTGTTTTATGGTTATCAATCAAGACAATAGTGAATTAGCTCACACGAGTCTGATAGTCACCCGTACGCGTATCAACACGCACCACTTCACCTTGCTGTACAAACAAAGGCACACGTACGACAGCGCCCGTCTCTAAGGTTGCAGGTTTACCGCCGCCGCCAGAGGTATCGCCGCGAACGCCCGGATCGGTTTCGGTAATCTGTAGCTCTACAAAGTTCGGCGGGGTGATAGATAAAGGCACACCATTGAACAAGGTGACCACGCAAGTGGCGTTGCTGTTTTCTTTTAGCCACTGCGGGGTATCGCCCATCGCCGTTTTGTCCGCTTGGATTTGCTCGAAGCTCTCAGCGTCCATAAAATGCCAAAACTCACCATCATTATACAGATAATCCATCTCCGTATCGATGACGTCAGCGGCCTCTAAGCTGTCTCCTGATTTAAAGGTTTGCTCAAGCACCTTACCGCTACGTAGGTTACGTAGCTTGACGCGGTTGAACGCTTGTCCTTTACCAGGTTTGACGAATTCATTTTCCATAATGGCACAAGGGTTGCCATCGAGCATAACCTTTAGACCAGCTTTAAATTCATTAGTAGAAAAACTTGCCATAACAACAAACTCCTAGTAGCACTGCCTTGGGTTTAAGTGATTGGATCGTAGTAGCGATTTAATAGTAACCATTTAATAGTAACCATATATAGGCGCAAATAGATGAGAGATAATAATATAAGCACAAATAAATAAGAGGTAATATACAGTAATTATGCTCGCTATATTTTGCTAGGTGACTAGCACGCTGCAGTGATAAGCGTATAATGGCGATTTTTAGGCATAAAGTATTAGGGTGTTATGATAAACCATTTAATCCTACAAAAAAACTGGCAAACGCAATTATCCGAAGCCATAAGCTCTATTGATGAGTTATTAGGCCTATTAAAACTCGAATCGCTAAGATCTCAGATATATGTACCAACGCATTTTGAGCTTCGAGTGCCGCGCGCTTTTGTCGCGAAGATGCAAGTCGGTGATGCCAATGATCCGCTGCTTAGACAAGTGCTGCCGGATCAAAGAGAGCAGATAGCCGTGACGGGCTACGTCGCAGACCCTTTAGCTGAAAATTCACAAAATCCGCTGACCGGCTTACTGCATAAGTACCAGTCTCGAGTGTTACTGACGGTGACCGGAGCCTGCGCTATCCATTGTCGTTACTGCTTTCGTCAGCATTTTGACTATCAAAGTAACCTACCAAAAGCCTCAGCGCAGGATGGCATTATCCGCTATATCCACGAGCATCCTGAGATCAATGAGGTAATCTTGAGCGGTGGCGATCCTCTAAGCGTCTCAAACCGTCGGCTCTTTGGGTGGCTTGAGCGTTTAGAAGCTATCCCGCAGCTGACGACGATAAGGCTGCATACGCGTTTGCCAGTAGTCATTCCTGAGCGCTTAGACGCCGAGCTACTAGAACGACTGGCGAGCAGTCGTTGTCAGATCGTCATGGTTATCCACTGCAACCATGCCAATGAGATCGATGACACCACCGCGCAGCATTTACAACGAGCGCGCGCTGCGGGTATTACCTTACTCAACCAGACGGTACTGCTGCGCGATATCAATGATGATGTAGAGACGCAAGTGGCTCTGAGTCAGTGTCTGTTTGCCGCTGGTGTGCTGCCTTATTATCTACATGTATTGGATAAAGTGGCGGGCGGCGCGCATTTTGATAGCTCAGAGAACGAAGCTATCGCGCTGTACTGGGCGCTATTAGAGCGGCTGCCTGGTTATTTAGTCCCTAAGCTGGTGCGCGAGTTACCCAATAGAGCGTTTAAGGTACCAGTTGATATTTACAAACTCAGATAAAGGCTGTGTCTCTGAGCGCTTTAGCGAATATGATTTTATGCTTATTGATATTTAGTTATGCTAGTATTAGCATCTGATGTCATAAACACAGACTAGACATAGCTTATCTAGTTGCACAGAACTAGTGATAAAAATCTAGAAACCTAGAAACCTAGAAACCTAGAAACATAAGCACCTAAAAACTTAAGTACCTCGATTGCTATCGTAAGATTTGTGAGGATTTTTTATGCGGACCAATACGACTCTGAATTTATTAGTCATAGACGATGATCAGCTATACGCTGAGGGTTTGATCAATCTATTAAAATCTTACTATGCTGAGGTGAATTTAGGGTTTTTGGACGATAAAGAAGAGCTGCTCAAGTCATTACGCCACAGCTGGGATGTCCTAGTGTTTGGTAGAGCTTATGACTTAAGCTTCACCGATGTCGTGGCTATCGTTCAAGAGCATAATATTGATCTACCTATCATTGGCCTGATGAGTGATGAGCTGGCAGACAACGGCCGCAATCAAGATGGGCTACCGGTGATTATTGACGGTACTATGGTCAAGGCGCTGGTCGCTGAGCGCGAGACACAAGTGGTGATGGCGATTCGCTTATTGCATGCTAATTTGCTTGCCAGGCGGCAAGTTGGCAGTTTAAAACAAGTGCTAACTGAGTCAGAACAACGCGCCAATCTACTGATAAAAAACTCCAAAAGTGCGGTCGCTTACATCGATCAAGGTATTCATATTTTCGCCAACGACCCTTATCTTAAGATGTTCAACTTTGAGACGATGGACGATATTATTGGTTTACCTGTCATCGACTTGATAGCCGGGTCTGACAATGTCAAAGACTTTAAGCAGTTTTTGCGCCAGTTTGACAAAGGCAATCGACAGCAAGTCGAATTCAACTCCAACAGTAAAACCAAAGACGGTGACGTCTTTGAAGTCAAGCTGCAGCTGGCTACCGCTACCTTCGAGGGCGAGCCTGTGACGCAGATCATCATTCAGCAAAGTGGCCCAAGTAGCGCTGAGATCGACAAGCAGCTAGCCGCGGTAGAGCGTCTAGATAGCTTGACGGGGCTCAGTAACCGCCGCGGTTTTGAGGAGCGGCTTGCAAGCTTGCATCAGCAAGTCCTAAACAATAAAAGCCACGCAGGTCTGCTGTATATCCAGCTAGACAACACCGGTAGGATAAGCAGTAGTTTGGGGTTAGAGGGGGTAGATGCCACCGTCAAGCAAGTCGCCGCGCTGCTCGATGACATCGCTGTCGACTATCCGGTTAGCCGTTTTAGGGACACCTCATTTACTATCCTGGCCCATGATATCTCAACCCAAGCGCTCAAGGAGTTGGCTGAGCGTGTACGGCTAAAAATCAGTGAGACGCTCATCAACGTGGACAAGCGGACGATAAGTACGACTGCCAGTATCGGCGTGGTAAAAATCGACCAAAATGCTCCTGCTCCTAAAGTGTTGCTGGAGCGGGCGCTAGAAGCCATCAACCATATCGGCATAGAGACGAGCAATCAAGGCGATGCTTATCACTTCTACGATTTGAGTAAACATGTGAGCGAAGATGACAGCGCTTTGGCTGAATATTTAGTCAATGCTATTACTGATAATCGCTTTGAGCTCATGTTCCAGCCTATCTACGATATTGATCTGGATCGCAGCGACTTCTTTGAGGTGTATTTGCGACTGCCGCTAGGTGATACCGAAAACACAATACTCACTCCAAATCAGTTTTTATCAGTAGCCAAATCTCATAATCTACTTGAAAAAATAGACCGCTGGGTACTTATCAATGCTTTTAAACAGCTAAGCACAGTACGTAAGTCGCATCCAGAAGCGCGGCTGTTAGTGCAATTAACGAGTGCCTCATTGGTCGATAAAAAACTTGCAAGCGTAGCCAGTCAAATTATCAAAGCAGTAGGAGGGCCGGCAGGCGCGCTTACTATCCAGTTCAGTGAGCAAGATATTCGCAATCATCTAACAATAGCAAAATCGCAGTTTGCAGCATTGAATCAAGTCAACTGCCGACTATGTATTAATAATTTTGGTAGCACGACAAAGTCACTCGATACCGCTGAATTTGTGCAACCGCATATGATACGTATTGCACAAAGCTACGTCACCGATATCCATACCGACGACAATTTGGATACCATAAAATCATTAATCACTGAAGTAAATAAGTTAAACATCAACGTATTAATGCCTTATATCGAAGATGCTGCCACTATGTCTGTATCTTGGAGCGTAGGCGCACGGTATCTACAAGGCTACTATCTAGAAGAGCCGAGCCGCACTATAAATGTCGTATAAACGCGGCGTATATAATCGCTACGCTCATTCGCTCATAGCGGTTGTTTAACATCAAAAGCAGTACTAACGTTTTTTATTAACAGAAGTTTTTGTTAACATGTCTATGGTTATTCGTCAAATAAGTGTTATTTTTACTGCTGCTATTTTACTTAGCGCGTGTAGTGAGCGTACCCCGCCTGATAGCCGTGCTGCGGTGACCCTACCGGTATATGAGCAAGGAGATGCAGATAATGGCGCGATAATCTACCAAGACGCTTGTGGTCAGTGCCATCAGCTTACCCCAGGGCTTAATAAAAAAGGCCCGCAGCTGATGAATATTTATGGTGCTAAGGCGGCGCAGCTTGCTGATTATGATTATAGTGAAGCGCTTAAGACCTCAGGCTGGGTATGGGATGCTGAGACGCTCGATCCTTATATCGCAGATGTTGAAACAGCGATGCCCGAATCAAAAATGCTCGCAGATCCGATGCCCGATGCCAGCGAGCGAGCTGATGTCATTGCCTATTTATCGACGCTACGTGCGCCGGACTCAGCGGATGCTCAAGTCGATACGACGAATCAATCTAATGATCAAAATAACCAGAATAGCAATCAGCATAGTCAAATGAGTAACGATGCTGTCGTTATATCAGACGTAGCAGCAGAAAAACCCGCCGCTGATTTTCAGTAGACCTAGCAATTGTAATCGCTTTAGCAATAATCTTATTCTGAACTTATATCCTTACTGTTTTTATTATGATGCCAAGCCTATGACTGTAGAAGTAGCCCCTTTATCCAAAAGTGCAGCAGCTGATAACTATGCGCGCAATCAGCAGCAAATCGCCCATCTACTCGTGCAGCTGAACAAGGTGGTGCTCGATAAACCCCAAGTGCTCAAGCTTGCACTCAGCTGCGTCCTTGCAGGCGGGCATCTACTGCTACAAGATTTGCCGGGTATGGGTAAGACGACGCTTGCACAGGGGTTAGCGCAGTTGTTAGGACTGAGCTTTAGCCGTGTGCAATTCACTAATGATATGCTGCCTGCTGATATCTTAGGTATGACACTCTATGATCAGGGCAAAATGGCTTTCGAATTCAGATCCGGACCGATATTTACTCAGCTGTTATTAGCTGATGAGATCAACCGCTCAAGCCCTAAGACCCAAAGCGCGCTACTCGAAGCAATGGAGGAGCGGCAAGTCACCCAAGACGGGCAATCGTACCCTCTGCCTAAGCCGTTCTTTGTCATTGCTACCCAAAACCCGTTGCAGCAAGCCGGGGTTTATCCGTTGCCTGAGTCGCAACTGGACCGGTTTTTGATGTGTTTGTCGCTCGGTTATCCCTCTGCTGAGGCGGAGCGTGCACTCTTGCGCGGGCAGGATCGCCGTGAGTTATTGCGTGAGTTACATGCCATACTCAATACCGAGGACGTGCTACTAGCGCGCCGAGGCGTCCAGCAAGTCTATGTTGCAGATGCCTCTTTAGACTATCTACAGCGCTTGGTTGCTAAGACTCGGATCAGTCAAGACTATCATGGGCTATCGCCGCGTGGCGTGCTGTCACTACAAAGTGCCGCGCAAGCTTATGCCTATGTCTCAGGTCAGCAAGAGGTGACACCAGAAGATATTCAAGCGGTGTTTGCTGCGGTCACTGACCACCGGCTAGGTCAGCGCTTCGTACCTGCCAATGCCGTCAGTGGCCAAACGCCGCCAACTATCGCCCAGCGTATTATGGCGGAAGTGGCGGTAATCGTCTGACGACTGCCTTCAAGTAATAGAGTGACTATGACCATCTTTCCTCAGGCCATAAAGCAGCCATTGACCGCGATGTTCAGGCGCTGGTTTGCCAAACGCGCCCCTAGAGACGATAACGCGACTCTCAATTTGCGTAATGTTTATATCTTCTTTAGCCGCGAAGGGCTACTGTTTGTCCTGCTGCTTATTATCACTTTTATCGCAGGGATCAATTATGGCAATAACTTGGTGCTAGGGCTGTGCTTTTATCTAATCAGCGTCTGGCTCATCAGCTTTCATGTCACCTTTGCTCATGTCTCAGGGCTACAAGTACGCTTGCTTGAAGTGACGATGGCCGAGGCAGGCAAGCCAGTTTGGGTAACCTTGCAACTGCTGAGCAATAGCCGGCACCCTAGACGGCAACTGTCTATTGGCTTTGATGCACAAGGTAAATATTCACAAGATAAAGATCTGACAAATAAAAGCTCGGTAAACGGCCCACTAGACGTCATGCAAACCACAGTGCTCCTGCCGCGTCTTGAAAATGAGCAAATCATTCGACTCCCAGTTGCAACCTACAGGCGCGGTAAACTTGAATTACCACGTTTGCATATTAAGACGGTCTATCCTTTAGGGATTATGCGCGCGTGGTCGTACGTCTACTTTGCTCGCCCAGCATGGGTATATCCGCAGCCCGAGGCGTTTGAGTGGCAAGCGCGGTATCTGAGCGCAAATAGCACAGATCTGCCCACCGGTGGGCAATTTACCCAAGGTCAGGACGACTTTGAGCGCCTTGATAACCATGTCGCAGGCGAGTCTCTAGCGCGCGTTTCTTGGGCGCATGTGGCGCGCGGGCAGGGTATGTTTACCAAGCACTTTGCTGATCCTGTCGGCTACGAGCAGCGCTTAGCTTATGAGGATATGCCAGCGATAACTCATGAACAAAAACTGGCACAATTGACTTATGGGGTGCTGGCCTTAAGCAAGCTTGAGGTGCCGTTTCAGCTACAGTTGCCGCATGAAGCGCCTAGTACCGCTGAGATAGGCCAAGGCGAAGCTTTCGGGCAAGCTTGCTTATTAAGAGTGGCGCAAGCATCATGAGTTTATTGAAGCGTAACGCAAAGCAGTCAAGCTCAGCTAAGGCATATTCAAATGCAAAGCCAGATACGCGGCGTACTCCGATAACAGCTATTGATGACAGCGACGTAAGCTTTGAGAAACTGGCTTATGGTCAACTGGCATCTACTCGTCTGCCAGATAGGCAGCGACACGATAAGCCCGCTAGCATAAGCAATAGGTATCAGCGGCTATTGTCATTGCCTGCATATTATTGGGTGCTCATCGCCCAGCTGTTTGTCATCCTCCCTCATGCCGCTTATTTACCGCTATGGTTGATAGGCTTTGCCATTATCACTATTATCGCCCAGCTGCCAAGTATCAAAGCGAAGTTCAAACCCACTCGCTTAAAGCGCCTTTATCAAGTCATGCAGATGCTAGGGTTTTTATTGGGGTTAGCTGGCTTGTCGCTCACTTATGGCGCAGCTTTTGGTTTAGATATGGGCGTTGGATTTTTAGTGCTGTGCTTAGTCAGCAAGCTATGGGAGCTTTATAAACGCCGTGATGCCTATGTGGTACTGAATTTATCATTATTCGTTATTGCAGGTTTGTTTTTATTAGATCAAGGTCTTGTCACCACTTTGCAGGCTGTCGCGGCGACTATTATCGTATTATTGGCTTTTATAACGCTCAATGATGATAGCAATACGAGCGGTGACGGGCGCATGCGCACCCTTGGCGTATTAGGCGTTTCAGCGCTACCTTTATTAGTGGTGCTGTTTTTGTTCTTTCCGCGCTTGCCGCCTTTATGGTCCGTGCAGCTGTCCTCAAGTCAGGCAACTACTGGCGTCTCTGATAGCATGTCGCCAGGTGATATTGCGAGCTTGAGTCAATCGACAGAGCTTGCCTTTCGTGTAGAGTTTGCTCAAGCTCGCCCGGCACAAAGCGAGCTGTACTGGCGCGGCTTAGTCTTTAGTGATTTTGATGGCGTCACTTGGCGTCCCAACCGGCGCGTGCAGCAGCAATGGCAGCCTGGCAGGCAACCCCCTAACTGGCTTGCACGGTCGCTTGCCACCGCCAATAATAAGACTGAGCCAAAAAGCTACGAGATCACCTTAGAGCCCACTCAGCAGCAATGGCTGTTTGGCCTTGATTATCCTTTACCCCAAAATAAAGATACTCGCTTGACCTCAGATTTTACCTTAATCAAAGAGGAACCTGTCAGTGAACAGCTGCGTTATGAGGTACTACGCTATGCGCCTATGCAGATTGATCCTATCCTTGATGACGTCAGCCGTGCGGCTAATCTAACGCTGCCTAGTGCAGGTAATCTACAAACGCAAAACCTTGCCAAGCAGCTATTTGCTCAATCAGGATCAGACCCTGAACGTTATATACAAGCTATCCAGCGCTGGATCAATCAAACTGAGTTTCGCTATACTTTATCGCCGCCGCCACTGGATGAAGACCGTATCGATAGTTTCTTATTTGAGACCAAAGCTGGATTTTGTGAGCATTATTCCTCAAGCTTTACCTTTATGATGCGTGCGGTTAGCATACCAGCACGCGTGGTGGCCGGCTATCAAGGCGGCGAGATGAGCCGCGGCGGTAACGTCTGGGAAGTGCGGCAAATGGACGCACACGCTTGGAGTGAAGTATGGCTTGAGGGTCAAGGCTGGGTGCGCGTTGACCCGACAGCTTTTGTTGCCTCTGAGCGCGTTGAGCAAGGGATGGACGCGCTGACTCAGTCGCGAGGTGCTAGCCTGTTCGGCGAAGGCGCAGCCGCTCAAGTCAGCTATCAGCAGTATCAGATGCTACAAGCGCTAAGACGACTATCCGATCAAGCCAGCTACTATTGGCAAAAAGATGTCGTCGGCTATGATCAGGATAAACAAGCCGGATCGCTGCTTAAGTGGTTCAATATTCGTTCTATCTCTGAGCAAATCGCTTGGCTAGCAGCGAGCGCTATCACCGTGATAAGCCTACTCGTCTTTATGATCTGGTATCGTAGGCGCAAACAGTGGCATCCGGCAGATAGACCGCTGATAAAGCTCTCTAGCAAGGTAGCTAAAAACGATAGAGCTTTATCGCGTCATGATAACGAAGGCGCTTTGGCATGGCTTAAGCGTTTAGAAAATAGCCAAGCTCATGGGTTGAATGGGGAAGGTCTGCAAGAGGTTAGCCGTCATTATAGACAGCTGCGCTACGGACGCTTAAGTGACGCTGACACTCAAAGCCCAGAGTACCAACAAGTACTTAAAGAGCTCAAACGCAGTGTTAGTCAACTGTTATAGCTACTAGCGTAATAATAAAATAGGCGATAAGGTTTTGGTGATAATCTTGGTAGTGGTGCTACCGATAAAGAGCTGTTGAAACTTCGAGTGCCCATAAGCGCCGATGATGATCATATCGATAGCATTATTGGCTTGAAACTCAACCAGTCCCTCAACGACATCATCATAAGGCAAATGATGAGCCGTAACGGTAAATCCTGAAGAGCTGAGCTGCTCAGTCACAGCTGCTAAGCTACTTTTGGCGGTATCATTATCATTACCGACCATCACAATATAACCTTGCAAGCCCTTTAGCAGCTCGCTATTCGCCACCATCTGCGCCGCTTTTATCGCGGTTTTACTGCCGTCAAAAGCGATAAGATATGAGGTTGGTGTTTTAAATGATTCTGAGCAAATCAAGATAGGCTTATTAGAAGCGCGGGTCACCGTTTCAATCTGACTACCGATATTGACGCGATCATTTTGATGATCTTCTCCGCGTCGCCCTAGCACGATCGCACGGTTTTCGCTGTCAAAATGTTCGATGGCGGGCAGTAGTTTACCGCGGCGTCTATAAGCTTTTATCTCAACATCGAAGTGGCTACTTATATGGCTTTTTGCATCTTCGATGAGTGCGTTGCTATAGCTGTTGACCACTTTAGCTCTTTGCTCATCCAGCTGTGTCAACTCCTCTAGTAATATCTGCCGACTATCGATTCCTATCGTTCCTGATAAGTCGCGTCTAGAGGAGACAGGGACATCAACCACATTGAGTAGCGCCACCGCTAAATTGAGGCGATCAGCGTACCATGCTGCATAGCTACAAACGGACTGAGTGACGGTCGAGCCATCAACACAAGCTAAAATATGCTGTTCACTAGACATAAAGTCTCCTCAATATAAAAATCATCGGCTGTTGGCGTGGCTACTGATTGTCTTTACTATAGCAAATTATAAGATTGTATGAATAGCGCACAAAAAAGCGCTCTAGAGGAGTCCTCTAAAGCGCTTGCGCTTATCATCAATTTTGAGTTATGAGTTATGAGTTATGAGCCGCAGTTGCAGCACTTAGCGCACATATCACACTTATTACAAGTAGCTTCGCTAGTACAGCCGCACTTTGAGCAGCTACAAGTTTTGCTGCGAATGGATAAACCGCTTAGATGTGTATTTTGAGTCAATGACATAAGTAATCCTTATTATCGATGAGTGATAACTTATACTGTCATAGAGCAGAGACTTATTCAGTAATTATCTTGTGGGCTTGACGCAAAGGTTTGTTAGAAAAAAAGTAACAGCCTTTTAAAACTGTTGTTGTGAGTATTGATAAGAGCATACGTGCTATGAGCGCTGCATGGACTTACTGACACTCGCGATCAAAGTGACCATAAGCATACCTGTAACTACTAGTACCGCTGCCATTAGATGCGCTGTCTCATAGTTCAGCGCTTCGACTTGCTCATAAATCGCGATGGAGATGACTTTTGTCTCGCCTGAGATGCTACCACCTATCATCAATACCACGCCAAACTCGCCAATGGTATGAGCAAAGCTTATCAGACTACCCAATATAATACCGATACGCGCTTGCGGTAACGCTATGGTGATAAAGCGTCTAAGGCGACTGGCTTCTAATAATTGCGCCATTTCTGTGACGCTTTTAGGGATTCGCAAAAACTGCGCGTAAACCGGTTGCACATAAAAAGGTAGGGAGTAAATGATAGAGCCGACCACTAGGCCTTCAAAGGTAAACACTAAGCTTGCAAGATTATGCGCGCTCAGCCATTGACCAATAAGCGAGTTCGGACTCATCAGCAGCAGTAAATAAAAGCCAATAACCGTCGGCGGCAGCACTAAAGGCATTGCTATAACGCCTAGTAAAATAACTTTGAAACGACTGACAAAACGATAACGACTGGAGCGCGCAAGCCAATAAGCAAGCGGGGTCGCGAGCAATAAGAGACATAAAGTCGTGACGCCTGCCAGCTTAAGGCTGACCCAAAATGGCATTAACATCGCTGATAAGAGAGAAGGGTCGACCATAGCGCTACAACTATTACAGCAAAAGGGGAGTAATGGTACTCATTAGCTATTATCTATTAGTCATCATGAGTTAACCGTTGTTGCTTAGCCATTTAGGCGACTCATTGTCATAATATTCTTGCTTCCAAACAGGAATATCGGCTTTGATGGTATCGAGGATCCAGCGGCAAGCATCAAACGCCGGATAGCGGTGGGCGGAGATCACACCGATCCAAACGGCAATATCGCCAATCTCTAATGCGCCGATACGGTGAATGGCAACCGCAGCGGTAATCTCAAATTTTTCTTTAGCCTCATCCATGATTTGCCGACCTTGGTTAATCGCCAAATCCTCATAGCCGTAGTAAGTCAAACGCTCGACACAGCTGGCATTATTATGATTGCGCACGCGACCTTCAAAACAAGCAAAAGCACCGCAGCTGTCGTCATCGAGCATGGCTCTAAGGCGCGTCTCGTCAATAGCTTCATCTAATAGCGCAAAACCATCACGCTCAGCGATAGCATAAGCGTCATCAGCACTGCGTTTGATTTGCATCGATTGGCTATGTACGTCTTCTTTATCGCCAATTTTTATTTCGTTGTTTTTATTCTCACCAGTCATTGATATGCTCAGATTATGAATCGGTTCTAGTTTAGTTCGACTATTTTGAGTTGTGTTATTTTTGCTAGGCTAGAGTTGTCGTCTACGACAGATAATTAGCGACTAACCGCCTGCCACAGGGGTAATAAACACCACGCTATCGCCATCATTAATCGGGTCATCCCATTTGGCAAAGTAATCATTTACCGCCACACGCAGATCGGCTTGCGGACGGCTAAAGTGATGCTTATCACGAAGCTGCTCATATAGCTGAGCTAGTGAAGTATCAGGGGCGAGCGTGACTTGCTCTTGCTGACAATTGGCTTCGTCCGCAAGACTGGCAAAATACAGTACATTGATGGTCATCAAATCATTTGTATTGTCAGTCATCTTACTACTCCTATAGAGCGGCGCTGCATGGAAAAGTGCAGCGTTGCTTGAAATCGTTTATTCGCTAAAATTATTTTTGATAAAACATCACACTTAGACTATGTTACTTGATGGTTATAATCTGACTTGCCACCGGTCTTAGTCATAAGTTTGACTCCATCAATCACGATGTCATGCGACAGCGCTTTGGTCATGTCATAGATGGTCAGGCAAGCGACGCTAACAGCGGTCAGCGCTTCCATCTCCACCCCAGTTTTGTGAGTGACTTTTACCGTTGCATTGACCATGATGCTATTTAAGCTGTCGTCATACTCGAAACTTAAGCCAATTTTATCTAGCGGCAATGAATGACAAAGCGGAATCAAATCATGAGTACGCTTGGCTGCCATAATACCTGCGATATGGGCAGTTTGGGTGATACTGCCTTTTTTTGTCATGCCATCAGCGGCTTTTATTTGACCATAGATGCCTGCTGGAAAACACACCTGACCGACAGCATGCGCTTCTCTAGTAGTAGCTGTTTTGTGGCCCACATCGACCATATGAATCTCACCATCGCTGTCTAAATGCGATAGGGTAGCGTGCGAGCGGTTTGCAGTATTAGCCGGAGCATTTTTATAATCAGAAGATATAGACATGTATTTTTCTTAACTCATTAAAGGTTACTTATATTTTATAAGTCTCAAAACGCTAGTCGTGACCTGGATTGGCGCGCATAAAGTGCGCAACAAAGTTACAAGGACGGGTACGGTTATCGAACTGCTCTTTTAAGATATCATTCCAGCCGGTACGGCAAGCACCGGTCGAACCCGGTAGGCAGAAGATGCCTGTGCCATTGGCCATACCAGCGATAGCGCGCGACTGAATGGTTGACATACCGATATCATCTTTGGAGAGCAAACGGAACATCTCGCCAAAACCGTCAATCGACTTGTCAAACAATACGCTGACCGCTTCTGGCATACTATCACGGATAAAAAACCCAGTGCCGCCTGTGGTGATTACTGCATGCACATTAGGATCAGCAATCCAGCCACTAATGACCGCACGAATTTGATAAATATCATCAGTAATCAGCTGACGATCAGCTAAGTGGTGACCCGCCTCAACCAAGCTATCGGCTAAGTACTGCCCTGAGCTATCCTCCTCAAGCGTACGACTGTCAGAGACACAAAGCACAGCAATATTCAGCGGGGTAAATTCTGCAGCAGGCTTAGACATAGATATTCCTAATTCTAATCATTTGATAAGTTTAAATATTTTATTTTGACAGTTTGCCGTCTTACTATGAGAGCTCCAACTAAATGCTCTAACCACCGATAATCGATAAATTATGCATCATGCCGCTATTAGACTCATGCAGATGGTGATGCTCAGGCTTAATTGGCATAAAGCTATGCAAGGTGTTGACTAGACCTTGCACATCGTCGTTTTTTAGATAATCTCGAATATCGTAATTACCTTCATCAAATAGACACAGATGCACTTTGCCTTGGCTACTCACGCGAAGACGATTACAGTTATCACAAAAGTGCGCGGCATAAGGGGCAATCATACCGATACGCCCGAGATAGTCAGGATGGCTGTATTCTATTGCAGGGCCATCAGCGCTACCGCGATCATGCGACTGCCAACCGCGCTCGAGCAGATAATCCGTAATCATATCAGACTGCGCATGCTGAGCAAAAAACAAATCGCTGTTGTCACTGGTCTGCATAAACTCGATAAAGCGGTAGGTCACAGGACGGTCTTTGACGTAGTCCATCGCGTCAATTAAGTTTTGAAAAGCAGTCTCCGCCATTAAGATACTATTAATTTTGAGCTTAATATCCGTAGTCGCTAGGAGGGTGTCCATGTCGCGCATCAGCTGGGGCTGGGTATTAAAGCCCGTCATCTGATGAAAAGTATCGGCATCGAAACTATCCATACTGATGTTGAGCTGATTTAGTCCTGCCGCCTGCCAGTTGGCTAGGTGCTTGCCAAGCTTGTAGCCATTGCTAGTCATTGCGACCATCTCGATACCAGCGGTATTCTTGATCGTTTCGATAATCTCTACCACATCGCGTCTGATCGATGGCTCGCCACCAGTGATACGCACCTTTTGCGTGCCCACTTGCGCAAAGCCTTGAATCAAAGTTTTGATTTCAGCGACGCTGAGCTCATCGGAGGGGCGTTTGCCTTGGTAGCCGTTTGGCAGACAATACTCACAGCGAAAGTTACAAAAATCAGTGATAGAAAGACGTAAATAAGTCAGCCGCCGCGAAAAACCATCGGTTAGCGGTTTACTATCAACCACCGAATGATCAGCGCCTAAATGACTGGCACGAGCAGAGTCGACAGAGGATAACACTGAGCTATTCTGTGCTTGTGGATCAAAAATATCAGGCTTTAAAACAGGTGAATACAAAAAGGTACTCCCAATAATGGGGTCATAAAAGAGTATAAGCGATTACGGGCGCTGTTGTCGTCAAAATTATGTATTTCTAAACAGCCCCTAGACTCAATAGCTAAACAAAGCGGGCAATAATTACTGTTCTATAGGCAGTTATATCAATAATCAAGCCATCCTTGCTGTCGAGCATAAGCTAATTGTTTAGGAGTATCAATATCATAGCTAAGATTTGAGTGAGCCACCGTGGTGACTTTCTCAGGAGCTAGCGCTCTAATAAAGTGCCGCAAGCCTTTGTCGCCACTGAGCGAGGATTGCCATGATTTTAGTACTTTATAACTGACAACTAATGGCACACCCACGATATCATGCTTATTATCATCAATAATAAATCTCTCATCCAAATTCGGGTAACGACTGGCGACGACTATATTATCTTGTGCTAGAAGTTGATCTAAATGAGGAGCGCTTAATAATACTTGATCCACGCCCATAATCAATACGCGCTTCATCGCTAAATCATGCTGAGATTTTAATGCATCAATAGCTAAAGATAAGCTCTTTGCCATTCCTAATTGTGGATTAGGGTTACTAACGATTTGTATGCTTGAGTTTGGCGCTGTCAAACGGTTAACAGCCGTTTCGATAACGTCAGTAATAGCTGTATCTTGCTGAGGAATGACGACAATAACAGCTTTTGGCTGAGTCACCAAAGCAAGCATCGTCATATAGTTAATTAATGGTTTACCTTGTTTTTCTAGAAGCTGCTTTGGCTGACCTAATCGATGACTTAATCCGCTGGCTAAAATAATGACCGCATGATTTGGAGGTTTGTTTTGATTGAATGATGAGCTATCCTTGTCATTCATAGCTGGCTTTTGGCTGCGCTAACTCTTTAGTAACCGCAACTTGCTCATAAACGACGGCGCTAATTTGCGCGATGATACTTAGCGCTAACGCTTCAGGGCCATCACCGCCAAGCTTATAACCGATAGGGTAGTGCAGCTGATTGATACCGTCTGCCAAGGCGGTAGGGTCAGCGCAAGTTGCGCTAATCTCCTTAATCAAACGCTCAGTACGATAGCGCGGGCCTAACTGACCGATGTAATTACAATGATTGGCATTCTTTAACAAGACAGCTAAGCGTGCCCGATCTTGGCTGAGGCTATGCGACATTAGTGCTACCGCTGCATTTTGACTCAGTTTAAGTAGAGTTTCGCTATCGTTAAGAGCCACGCATAACGCAGCATCAGCCTGCGGAAAACGCTGGCGAGTGACATACTGCGGTCGACTATCGATCACGGTGACGTGCCAATCTTGCAGCTTTGCCATGGTTACTAGCGGCATGACATCATTGCCTGCTCCGCAAACCAAAAGTCGAATCTGCGGTTGCACGCGTTGCACTAACCACTCAGTTTGTATAGCGTCTTTTGAGCTATTGTCATTTGCAACCGGACTTTTTAAAACCAGATAATCAGCGTGTCTTTTACTCACTTTATAAGCAGATAACTCATCGATTACTGGCTTTGGTAAATTTGTGGTTTGCTCTGGTATCTTTTGTGAGTTTTTATTGTCATCTAAAAAACTGTCATCTAAAAAACTGGCGTTTAAATGAACCCTAGTACCAACGGTCACCTCAGAGCTGTTAGAGCGTATTAAAGTAGCGACAGTAGTAGACTCTCCACTTTGACGAACTTTCTGAATTAAATCTAAATACGGCATAGCTGAAGATAAGCGCTCAAATAACACATGAACTTTACCATTGCAGCCTAAGCCAAAGTTCAGCTCGTCTTCTAAGTCTACTGCAAAATCTATAGCATCATTATCTAACTTTTCCTCTAGCTCATCCTCCAAGTCTTCTTCTTGCTCATCACCGGTTTGATAGACCTGCACGCTTGCGCCATGACGCGTCAGCCAAAAGGCGCGTTTAATAATGTGCGGTTCAAGGCAGCCGCCGCTTATCATACCTGCTGAGCGACCATCCTCGCAAATAAGCATCATAGCGCCAGGTTTACGATAAGCTGAGCCTTCAGTGCGCACGACTGTCGCGAGCACCGCATCAACGTGCTGCTGCCGTGCGTCAAAGGCGAGCTGTAGAATGTCTGCGACTTGATTCATATTTTTGCGTTTCTTTTTATACTTTTAGGGATAAGATAAATAAAACCTGCTTAAGATTAGAATTATCATTCAGCAGGTTTTATTCAACAGGGTCTATACTTCGATGTCGACTGTTACTCAGGCATATCGGCTAAGATTTTGTCCAAAGTAATAGGGAAGTCATAAACGCGCACACCGACTGCATTATAGATGGCATTGGCAATGGCTGCCGCTGACCCTGAAATAGAGGTTTCCCCAATACCTTTAATATGCATAGGGTTGGTATAAGGGTCATCCTCTTCTAACAAAATCACATCCAACTGCGGTACGTCCGCGTTGACCGGCACATGGTACTCGGCAAGGTCATGGTTACATAATCGCCCATCGTGCTTGTCATGAATGACCTCTTCCATCAAAGCAGAACCTATACCAAATATCATACCGCCATAACATTGCGAGGTTGCAAGCTTATGGTTGAGAATACGTCCTGCTGCATACACGCCAGTCATACGCTTGACGCGAATCTCACCGGTGACTTTATGTACCGCCACTTCAGCGAAGTTGGCCCCAAACGAGGCTTGGCGAAGGTTTTTGCCATTTTTACCCGGCTTGATCTGGCCTTTGGCGCTGATTTCTTGCTCGTCAAACTTAGCAATAATATCAGCTAGTGCATAGGACTGATTATCATCAAAGTCGTATTGCTCATTTGCAGGTTTTAATTCAGGAAGCGGGATACCTGTCTTTGCCGACACCTTATCTGCCAAGTCTACAGCCTTATCTACCAAGCCTGATACTTTATCTACCTCGCTTTTATCGACTACTCCTTTTTCCACCAAGTTTTTATCGACAAAATCTGCTACTTTTTCTCTACTTGCTCCAATAGCGGCTTCTGCCTTACTAGGCTGATGCTCACCTGATTTTTTGATTTGACCGTTATCTATACGAATCGTATCGGCATGTAGACCTACTTTTTTTGCAAGCATTTCGCGTAGCTGCTCACAAGCCAAATAAACCCCACTACCAGCACTGGCCGCGCCAAAACTACCACCAGAACCTGATGCTGGCGGTAAATCACTATCACCAAGTTTCATCTCGATATGATCGATAGGCAGTCCTAACAAATCAGCTGCGACCTGAGTAAATACGGTGTAAGAGCCTGTCCCGATATCAGTCATATCGGTTTTGATAATAGCTTTGACGCCAAGCTCTTTTGAATCATCTACTTGTAGTATCGCCCGCGCTTCAGAAGGCTGCAGCATATTGCCACGAGAGGCGCCAGACATACCGGTACCTATCCACCAGTCGCCTTCTAGTCGGCTGGCAGGTTTGGGATTATGCTCATCCCAACCAAATGCTTCAGCGCCTTTTTCCATACAGGCGACCAGCTGACGAGTGGAGAACGGCATCTCTTCGCTAGGGTCTTCTTCAGGTTCGTTCCGGCGGCGCAGTTCAATAGGGTCGATCTCAAGCTTGTTCGCCAGCTCATCCATCGCACATTCAACAGCAAGCATACCCACCGCTTCACCAGGAGCACGCATAGAGCCTGATAACAATTGATTCATGTCCACCATCTGATAACTGACGCGGCGATTCTCTCCGCGATACAAAAAGTGAGTGGATAATGCTGCTGGTTCAAAGAACGCCTCGCCTGGTAAATTGCTGGTCGTGGTATCGTGAATAAAGGTATTAATAATACCCTCGTCATTACAACCAATAGCAATACGCTGACGGGTGTTTGAGCGTCTTACCGTCGCCTCCATCACTTGCGGGCGCGTCATAGTAATCAGTACCGGACGACCGACTTCTTTAGAAGCAATAGCGGCAGCAATAGATTCTGGTGCAATACCAAGCTTACTACCAAAACCACCGCCCACATAGTATGAGATCAGCTCGACTTGATCTTTCTTCAAATCTAATGCGTCCATTACTTGCTGCTTACAAGAGGCGATCATCTGGTTTGAAGTATATAAGACCAGCTTGTCATCTTCCCAATGTGCCAAAGTAACGTGCGGTTCCATCGCAGCGCTATTTTGACTTGGGGTATGGTACACACTATCGAGGGTTACCGCCGAATCAGCAAGGCCTTGCTCTGGATCGCCGTGCTTGGCATTCTTATCCGAGCCTTTTTTCTCATTTACCTCGTGGGCGTTAGGCAGCTCTTTAGTAAAATCCAAAGCCGCTTGATCAGTTTCGTCTTTATAAGTGACTTTAAGGGCCTTGGCGCCTTCGGTCGCCGCTTCAAAAGTTTCAGCGACAACGACTGCGATGGGCTCACCATGATAAAAAACCTCACTCACACCCTGAGTCGGTGCTTCGGTCTCACCGCCTTGCTGTGAGTTACGTAAGAAGCGCTTAGGATCAGTGACGACTTTAATAATACCTGGTATATGGGCAATCGAGTCGCTATCGATTTTTTCAACTTTTCCTTTGGCGACGGTTGAGCCAACCAAGACACCATACACTTTATTGTCTAGTTGAATCTCTGCCGAATAATGAGCTTGACCGCTAACCTTTAACGAGCCCTCGACGCGGTTAATTGGTTTACCTACCAAATTACTCGCTGTTTTGTCGAATAACGTCTCAACCGGCTTATCCATCTTCTCTTTGTTAGTGGGCTCTGCCGGTAGTACTGAATCTAATAATGACATGATTATGCTCCCTCGCCCGCTAATGCACGCTTAATGACCTGTTTTAGCAAACGGCGTGTTAGTGGTATTTTAAAATCATTTTGACCGCTACCTTTGGCATCTTTTAACAACAGATCTGCTGCCTGTTTGATAGTGTCATCGTCGCCCTGCGTATCCGTCAACAAATCTTCCACATCTTCATTGCGCCATGGCTGAGTACCAATACCGCCAAATGCTAAGCGTACTGTCGTCAAATTGCCATTATCATCAGCGTCTATCACAGCTGCACACGATACAAGCGCAAAAGCATAAGAGGCGCGGTCACGCACTTTGTCATAAGTGTGTATACCTTTAATAGGCGCTGGCAGCACGACATGCGTGATAAGCTCGCCTGACTCTAAAACGTTTTCGATGTGGGGAGTGTCTTTTGGCAGACAATAAAAGTCTTTTATTGGAATCTTCCGAGTCGAGCCATCGGTTTTCGCAGTCTCAATAGTAGCGTCAAGCAAACGCATAGCGACCGCCATATCGGACGGGTGCTGAGCAATACAAGCGTCACTTGTGCCTAAAATTGCAAGGGGGCGGTTCTCACCGTTAATTGCAGGACAGCCAGTACCCGGTTCACGCTTATTACAAGGGCTATCGGTATGATAAAAGTAGTAGCAGCGCGTACGCTGCAGGAAGTTACCGCCAGTTGTCGCTTTATTGCGCAGCTGTCCGGTCGCCCCTGCTAATATCGCACGAGACAATATCGGATAATTGGCAATCACGCTAGGATGCGCGGCCAAATCACTATTGCTTACTAAGGTTCCGATACGTAGGCCGCCATCGGCAGTGTCTTCAATCTGTTCAAGCTCTAAGCGTGTCACATCAACCAGCTTGGTTGGCGTTTCAATCTCAAACTTCATGAGATCAAGCAAATTGGTACCGCCTGCGATAAACGAGGCTTCTTTAGGAGTAGCAAACATTACCGCTTGCTGCGGTTCAAGGGCACGGATATATTCAAAGCGTTTCATGAGCGGCCTCCTGCTGTGCTACTGGCATTTTTATTATGGTTTACTGATTGATTACCAAGTTGGGACTGACTGGGCGGCGGTGACCAAATGCCTGTCACTGCTGAGTCTTGCAGCGAACCTGTAGTCGTCTCTTCACTAGAAGAAGCACGCTTATTTGACACTTCGCTCTCAAGCACTTGTGAGATGGCATCCACGATATTGGGGTAAGCAGAACAGCGACAAATATTGCCACTCATGCGCTCAGCGATCTCTTGGACTAACAACCCATTCGGGTTTTTGAGATCTGTCGTCACATAGCTTGGCCAGTTTTGTTTCACCTCTTCTATTAAAGCCGTGGCGGAACAAATCTGCCCTGACGTGCAATATCCACACTGAAAGGCATCATGATCTTTAAAGGCTTGTTGCAAGGCTGATAACGACTCAGGCATTCCGATGCCCTCAATCGTGGTGATTTCATCGCCGTCATGCATAACCGCAAGGGTCAAGCACGAGTTGATGCGCTCACCATTAATAAGCATAGTGCAAGCGCCGCATTGACCGTGATCACAGCCTTTTTTGGGTCCGGTAATTTGTAGATGTTGACGACATAAATCTAGAATTGTCGTGCGCGGATCAAGATCGTCAAAGGAGTAATCTTGATTATTGATATTTAAAGTCAAGGTATTCATGCTGGCTTCCCGCTGGCAGATAATGGCTAAATTTAAAGATAACTAATAAGTTCTCATAAAATAGTAGAGGCAGCAGACCGGGGCGTCTGTGTAGTAAATGTTACTCTCTTGGCGTTAAGAGAGTAGAGCAGAGCGATGAATTCAGCTCTCAGCATCAAGCACAGACCTTACTATTGGCTTACTAAAAGAAAGTAGGATAGGTTTTATCGATGAGCGAAGATATAGCAGTTTGGCGTGCTGTTTACTTTTGTAACGGCATTATTAGGGCGTGTTGAACATTCACAAATGCGCACTGCTGATAGCTAAAATAGTT
>NZ_JADQAL010000064.1:0-4795 GCF_022129275.1 Psychrobacter sp. Ps3 | reverse complement strand
TCGCCTAAAAAATAGTCTCTGTCAGTGCCATGGTCGAATGTTCAACACGCCCTAAGCGTATCGACTTTATTTCGAACTGACTATTAAGCGTATCGACTTTATTTCGAACTGACTATATAGCAGTCGCTTATCTTTTACTACTCAAAATCGCGCTCATACATCTGCGCGTAATAGCCTTGCTGTTGTAGCAGCGAGTCATGCGTACCAATCTCAACGATACGCCCGCCATCCATTACAGCGATGCGATCAGCGGACTCGATAGTGGTCAGGCGGTGAGCGATAACTAAGGTGGTGCGATCTTTCATAACATTATCGAGCGCTTGCTGGATATAATATTCCGACTCATTATCAAGGGCACTCGTTGCCTCATCTAAGATCAAAATAGGCGCGTCTTTTAGTAGCGCACGCGCAATCGACAAGCGCTGGCGCTGGCCCCCAGAGAGCTGCAGTCCTTCTGCGCCTATTTGGCTTTGATAACCTTGCGGCATCTTCATAATAAACTCATGGGCAAAAGCATCTTTTGCCGCGCGCTCAACCTCAGCTTGGCTTTTGGTCGCCAAACTACCATAAGCAATATTCTCAAAGACACTCGTATTAAACAGCACCACTTGCTGATTGACCATCGCAATCTGCGAGCGTAGGCTCTCCAAAGTAATCTCTTCAATAGGCATGCCATCCATCGTGATCTGACCTGAAGACGTCGCTAATGTCCGCGTCAACAAATTGACCAATGATGACTTGCCAGCGCCGCTGCGCCCGACTAGCGCTACCGTTTCGCCTGCTTTTATATCTAAGCTAAAGTCTTGTAAAGCTACCGTTGAGTCAGGATAAACTAATCCGACTTTATCTAATTGTAGAGCGCCTGAGAGTTTGGGGTTTAAAGTGCCGGTATCTTGCTCCTCAGGCTCATCGATCAGTGCAAATATCGACTCACCAGCTGCGATGCCTTTTTGCAATTTTTGATTGACGTCTGTCAATGAGCGTACCGGTTTACTCAGTAGTCCAGCGGCGGCAATATAAGAGATAAACTCCCCTGCCGAGATGTTATTGATTACTTGCGGACGCAGCGCCAACCACACCACCACCGACATCGCCATCGCCATCAGTAGCTGCACCGCTGGAGTATTAATACTATTGGTCACAACAACTTTCATGCCTTGACGTAGGTTTTTCTTAGACGTCTTATCAAAGCGCTTCGACTCATAAGCCTGACCACCATAGTTTTTGACCACTTGATAGCCGCCAATGACCTCATTGGTGATATGACTGACATCGCCCATCGTTTGCTGAATACCCTTTGAGAGCTTAAGGTAACGCTTAGAGGCGATGCGGATCAGCCATAAGATAGGCGGCAGAACCAAAAACAAAATCAGGGTCAATCGCCAGTTACTGTAGAGTAAAAAGCCTATCAAAGCCACAACCGTTAGACCATCGCGTAACACTGTCTTCATAGAATCGGTACTGGCAGCAGTGACCTGCTCGACATCGAAGATAAGCTTTGAGGAGATGGTACCGGCAGGATTGGCCAAATAAAACGAGCTTGGTAGCCGTAAAAGCTTGTTAAAGACCTCTACTCGCAGCTCATAGACTAAGTTTCTGGACACTAGCGCTGAATAGTAGTTCCCTAAGAAGCTCCCGACGCCGCGCACGAAAAATAAACCAATAATCAACAAAGGAAATAGGTTTTGCTTGGCTTGATCGTTTTGGTTAATCGCGTCAGTAATGTACTGCAGCAGCTTAGCAATCCAAATCTCAGTAGCCGCATTAATCGCAAAGCCAAGCACAGTCAGTAATAGTGCCCACCAATATGGCTTTAAATAACGTAGCAAGCGCAGTAAGGTCTTATGTTTGGGCGGTGCTACTCGCTCAGGCTGAGCTTTAGCCTTATTATTATGAGTATGTGATAGGCGAGATTGGCTCATAAAAGCCCCAAGTTAAAACAAAAGGAATTACTCTTACCAGAGCGGCTGAAAACTGCGACAAAGTATACCATCATGAGGGAGAAGATAGCTATGTCTGCAAAAGACGGTGGATATAGGGTATGGCAGATGAACAAACGTATTATCAATGGTTTAATGACTCAATGATAATGCTGGTTTTTCTGTCGTTTTGCGCGTAATTAGG
Source organism: Psychrobacter sp. Ps3 (assembly GCF_022129275.1). Taxonomy (NCBI): domain Bacteria; kingdom Pseudomonadati; phylum Pseudomonadota; class Gammaproteobacteria; order Moraxellales; family Moraxellaceae; genus Psychrobacter; species Psychrobacter sp. Ps3. The sequence goes on along the minus strand of NZ_JADQAL010000064.1, from coordinate 2,671 downwards.
GCGGCAGCGGCTGACCTAGCGGCACGACAGTACTGATATTAATATTTAAAAATCCCAGTTTGCCAGCGACATCCATCACTTGTACTACAGATTGATGAGTGGCATTTGCATCAGCAGCAATTACGAACAGTAGCTGACGATTACTTCCTGCCTCTTGCTGAAGTAAACTGGTCAATTCTGCGGCATTACTGCTGGCAAGTGCTATACCATTGACCAGATAACTACCGTCTTCTTGTACCGCCACCTCGATACTCTCTTGCTGCTCCACAACATCAACGCCCTCTGCTTCAGGCAGGATAATATTGAGACGGCTGAAGTGATTAAACGAGGTTGCAAGCAATAAAAATATAATCAAAAACAGCAAGCAATCAATCATTGGCGTCAGATTGATCTCAAGCGGCTCGACAGTAGGCTTTCTAAAACGCATAGCAATCTCTTTGATAGTGCTAAGTAGTGTCAATATTTCAGTATTTGAGCCAATCTTTAACTAAGACTCTAAGCTAAAAGATTTGTTTAAAGAATGATCATGGCTGTGCTGAGTATTTGAGTGCTCTACACCAGCTTTATCGCCTGCTAACAGAGCTGGATCATAGGCTGAATTATGAGCGACATTCAGCAGCTTATAATCATAAAGCTCTTGAATCATCAGCCCCGCTTCAGTCTCAAAATGAGCGTTAATATCAACGATACGCCGCTGAAAGTAGCGGTAGGCAACCAGCGCCGGTATAGCGACAATCATCCCAGCAGCAGTAGTAATCAGCGCTTGCGAGACGCCAGCGGCCAGCAAAGTCGGATCTTGCATAGCGCCATCGGTAATGGCTAAAAACGATGAAATAATACCCAGTACGGTTCCTAACAAGCCTAATAGCGGCGCTATAGCCCCTATTGTACCGAGCATATTGATATTCTTTTCCAATTGATGAATTTGCACGCTCGCCCGGTTTTGCATATGCATTGTCATAGAGTCAAGCCCATACTGGCGATAGAGCAAACCGGTCGCCAGAATATCGCCTAAAGGAGTTTTTTCTTTGACATTGACCAGCTGAGTGCGGCCGATAGTTCCGTTCTCGCGTAAGCGATTGATCAGCTGCTCGCGCAGTTTTATCGGTACCACTTTATTGAACTGCAGAGTACTACTCCGTTCGATAATGATAATAAGCGCCACAACTGAACAGATGACAATGGGCATCATTAACCAACCGCCTGCTTTTACCAACTCCCACATAAGGCTTCTCTTTTTTGAGATGTTTTCATATGCTTTATTTATTAATTAGTTTCTGTATCAATAACAGCAATACAGGCTAGCTTTGCACGTTTAGATGTTTGATGAGAGCAGTCAGCTCGTCTTGGTTGTGGAAGAATATCTCAACGCTACCTTGACCGCCTTTTTTGTGTTTGAGCTTAACCTGCGCCCCTAGCGCGTCTGTCAAACGCTGGGTTAGGCGCTCGACATCGTGAGTTTGTGCGGCGTTTTTATCCTGCGCTTTTTGGGTAGGCTGCAAGATAGACTTCACCAGCTTTTCAGCCTCGCGCACCGTCATATTCCCATCGATGATTTTTTGGGCGATGATGGGCTGCTGCTTGGAGGATAAAGCCAAAAGCGTACGAGCATGACCCATATCAAGCGCGCCATTTGAAAGGTGGTCTTTGACCGTATCATGAAGCTGATTGAGCCGTAGTAAGTTGGATACTGTGGTACGCGCCTTCCCTACTACCTCAGCAATCATAGCGTGACTCATACCAAACTCAGTATGAAAGCGTTGTAGCGCTGCTGCCTGTTCGATAACGGATAAATCTTCGCGTTGAATATTTTCGATCAAAGCTAGCGCTATAGCAAGCTCATCGGACAAGGCACGCTCTATCGCTGGTATCACTGTTTTATTCGCCATTTTTGCAGCGCGCCAACGACGCTCACCGGCGATGATCTCGTGCGTGACCTCATCCGTACTTTTATCTTCATTGGCGAGTAGCGGTCTTATCACAATAGGCTGCATGACGCCGTGCTGCTCGATAGAAGCCGCCAGTTCTGCGAGCGCCGTCTCACTCATATCGCGGCGCGGTTGGTACTTACCCGCCTGCAGACGACCCACATCTATTTGTACTAAACTGATTTGATCCTCAGTCGCTGTACTATCTTGCTCATTGCTGCGAGGTTTATTATTGCGCGTCTTAACAGGGTTACGAGTAGTACGCGCTGATCGCTTAGCTGGCGCTGGCTCAATATCATTATTAGCATCAGTAACAACAACGGCATCTTGATTGGCAGCTATCGATTTTGGCGCTGCCGCTTTACTGCTTTTCACATTATCGCTTGTAGGAGTGGTAGCACTCTTACCCTTACGAGCCGTGTTATCACTGGCAGTATCATCATTGGCGTCATCGTTCTCAGCATTAGCAGCGCGCGCTGCCATGTCATCCTGCAAGGCTGAGGCGGTGATTTGTTTTTCTTTTTTTATTGACCCTAATAAGGCATCTAAACCTCGATTGGCAGCCAATCCTCGTTTTTTCGCCATGATTCCTTATCCTCTAACGCTACAATAAAAACCAAATGATAATAATGAAGACATTGACTGACTCTTTGACACTGCCATCACTTATAAAAATACTGATTAATGCTAGGGCGTGTTGAACATTCACAAATGCGCACTGCTGATCGCTACTAGTTAATCAA